>JAKQSG010000148.1 GCA_029563245.1 Candidatus Omnitrophota bacterium | reverse complement strand
ATTATCTCCTTACGGGTCAGCTGAATACCGGCACCAACTAATAATACCAATATAGCAACACGCAAAGCGTGCCTTTTAGTAGAGTATATTTCTTTAGGATATAGGTTTAGAATACCGTTCCACTTCTTGGCAAACATAGATTCTTGATGCGAAGTAAATTTATAACCGTTTAATATAACCATAAAATTTAATAATGCTTCAGCTGCATATTTATTACCTAAATCCAGACTAAGCAAAATATATGCAGGAAAATTTACAGGTAAAGGAGAAGAGCTGCTGCCATTACGGCTCCTGGGGCCGGAGTCGAATATCGCCCCGTCGCGTTTATCCTCCAAATACCCCATCCCAAAGATTCGATATAGGGCGTATTTGGACCAAACATGCAGCCTTAAGCTTTCATCAGGATTCCTTAATATAGTTTGTAAAAGCCGGCTGGAACGGGCTTTTGCCTCTTCCGTTACTTTTGCCTGCCATTTTACTATCGCGCTCAAGGCAATTATGGCTTCTTTTCTGATTAAAGGATCGAGCTTTCTGTCAGGAATTATCCTGAAAAGAACGCCTGATAACATCTCCATATCCACATCACTTAAAAGCTCGCGTGATTTAGTTAACACAAAAAGGGCAAATCTTAATTCACAGATAGAGAAATTACTCAATCTCCCGTTCTCTTTTATTAAACTAAGCTTAGAACTCAGGTTATCAATAACGCTTAATTGCCTGGCTATCTCCTCTTGGGTATAAAAAACTCCGAACGGCGCCATTTCAATAGCTATCTCATACATAGAATGCCTAAGCGGCAATCTCCCGCATGTCCGCTCCTGGTCAATATTAGTAAGTTCTATTAGATTTGTATCTGAGAAACGGACTAAATCATCCGCGCGCTGGAATATTTCTTTTGCGAATGAACGAACATGATAGGCGATATCCTGCGCAAAAGTATCCTCGCCAGAAGCCCATTTTCTTAGCACTGCAAGCATTCTATGCAAGACTAAACTATCTATTTCATCAGTAACATGAGTTTGGTAGTAACCCGGCCCCAGGATAATTGCCTCAACGCCATCAGTATGGTTATGGCGGATATCTTCTTTAGAAGTATAAATACCGCCGCCATTAAGAAGTTCGCCTGGCAGATATAGAATATTAGCCGCTTTGAGCATCATTCTTAAACTATCCTTAATCGCGTTATTCGCTCCTTCGGCAATTATTGGACATTGTATTCTAGCTATCTGCGCCGCGTCTTTGATGACATTGGCTCCCGCGGCTAAGAATAATATCGTAGCTTTTTGGTAAATAAGCTCATCAACTATTGCATTTCCTCCTATTACTACCTCAATACCAAAATTAGCTAATCTAGCAGTAATATTTTCCTTATCTAAAGACTGCTGAGTCTTAGGATCATTCTTGTCTGCAACCCAAATCTTTGCCCCTCTTAAACCTTCTAAAATCCCCTCATTCATAGCGCATAATTTAGTTACGGTAAGCGCATTCGGGTCATCCTCGGAAATCTCTCTGGCTATCGAGATAAAATCTTCTGGCAACCCTTCAGTGCGATAAAGAGCAAAATAAATATTCGAAATTCCGCGTATCTTTATTCCGAATAATTTAAA
>JAKQSG010000128.1 GCA_029563245.1 Candidatus Omnitrophota bacterium | reverse complement strand
TATATTTACAACTGCTCCCAACTTACCATGCGCCGGTGTAGGCTCGGTTGAGGCAACTACTACCTCTATATTATTACTTTCCAGGATTTCTTTCGGCTGAAGCAACTCCTCATCGCGAAAACCTGTATGAGATATAACCATAACTACCTTTTTCATCAAATTACATCCCTTAAGACATCTTTCTGGAATTAACAAGCCTGTAGGTCTTTTCTGCTATCATCAGCTCTTCATCCGTAGGTATTATCAAGATTTTTGGTTTATTATTCAGATGAGCAAAAATATCTTTAGTAATCCTCGCAAGTATCCCCTTCTGATTCTCCCCGATGCCGGCAGTAAAAATAAGGGCATCGCAACCTGAAAGCACCGACAGATATGCACCAATGTATTTCCTAATCCGGTAAACGAATACTTTGATTGCTAATTTAGCGCGCCTATCACCCTGCCTTGACCGTTCCTCAAGTATGCGCATATCATTACTTATTCCTGATATACCTCTTAAACCGCTCTCTTGATTTAATAAATGATCTATCTCTTTAAATCCCATTTTTTTCTTATCCATAATATAAGTAACCAGGGCAGGATCAATATCGCCGCAACGGGTGCCCATTACAAGCCCTTCCAGGGGAGTAAACCCCATACTTGTATCCACTGACTTGCCCTTGTCTATTGCCGCCATACTACAGCCATTACCAAGATGACAGGTGATTAGCTTAAGTTTTCTTATAGGCCTCTTAAGGATTCTTGCCGCTTCAAAAGCCACATACTCATGGCTGGTTCCGTGAAAACCATACTTACGTATGCCGAATTTAGTATAGAGCTCATAAGGGAGGCCATAGAGATAAGCCTGCTGAGGGATGCTCTGATGAAATGCAGTATCGAATATCGCCGCCTGCCTTACTCCGGGAAGCAATTCTTTGCAGGCCATTATACCGGTTAAATTAGCCGGGTTATGTAACGGGGCTATAGCGCAGCTTCTTTTAATTTCCCTTATCACCTTTGCATTAATTAAAACCGGTTTAGTGAAATTCTCCTCGCCATGCACAACCCGATGCCCCACCGCATCAACAGAATTGACCCCTTTGAGAATCAACCGTAAGCCTAAATGGTGATTTTTTATCTTAGACCCTTTTTCTCCGATATGTTCAATAACCCCCTTCTTTAAAAGTGCGCGTGAAGGCATATTGAACAATTTATATTTTATCGAAGAGCTTCCGCTGTTAATAACTAGAATATTCATCTCATTGAGCCCTTATAGCTGTTACTGCCGTACAATCGACTACATCCTCAATTATACAACCACGGGATAAATCACTCGCAGGTTTATTGACCCCTAAAAGCAGCGGACCTATCGCCCTCGCCCCGGACATACGCTGGGTTAATTTATAGCCTATATTTCCTGCCTCAAGGCTAGGAAAAATAAGTACATTAGCCTTTCCTGCCAACGGGCTATTGGGATATTTTATCTGGGCTACTTCCGGGACGATAGCCGCATCCAACTGCAATTCTCCATCAGCCAATATACCGGGATCTAATTCTTTTAACATCCCCAAGGCATCTGAAATCTTATCCGCTGATTTTACCTTAGCAGAACCCTTCGTAGAATAACTTAAAAAGGCTACACGGGGAGTCAAATGCAAAACTTTTTGAGCAAGTTCTGCCGCAGAAAAAGCAATACGCGATAACTGGCGGGCATTAGGATCAGGAATAACGCCGCAATCAGCAAAAATAAAAGTCCCATTATCACCATAAGGACAATTAGGGACCTCCATAATAAAACAGCTTGAGATGATCGTTATGCGCTCATCAATGCCTATACAGCGCAAACATGCCCTTATGACATCAGAAGATGTATG
>JAKQSG010000125.1 GCA_029563245.1 Candidatus Omnitrophota bacterium | reverse complement strand
AAATAATGCGGCTCCTCTTCTAAAACAACCGGTAAAGACGCTTCCGGCCAAATAATTAAATCCGGGTTATCTTTAATAGCCATATCGGTAAGCTCAAAATATCTTTGCATAATAAAAACTCTGGAGTGCGTCTGCCATTTTAACTCTTGCGGTATATTAGGCTGAATCACAGCCAGCCTGACCTCCTTTAAAGGATTAACTGAATTAATATGATACGAATAATTTATCCGGTAGTATCCGTAACCAATCATAAGAGAGAGAAAAATAAGAAGAAATAGGAATAATCTCCATGTTCTCTTAAAAGCAAAAGAACGGGATATAAAAACTGAGTAGATAGCCATATTAATCATAACGATTAGGAACGAAATCCCCCAAACTCCGGTAATATCCGACATCTGAATAATATACAAATTAAGGTACTGCGAATAACCTAAAAGTGACCAGGGAAACCCAGTTAACAAATGGCTGCGCGCATATTCTAAGATAACCCAAAGGGAAGGAACGGTAATGAAGAAATACTTGGTATTAATTAACCGGCAGGACAACAATCCGAATATTCCAAAATATAAAGCCAAATACAACACAAGAAGTACCAATCCCAACAATGTAACATTAACCAACCAGAATATTGTTAGGACCCAGAAAATTACTCCGGTTAAATAAGAAAGAATAAAGGCATGCAAACCGTACTTTTCCCTGAGCGCTAAGAAAAGGGGGATAAAGCCAAACCAGGCTAATGAAGAAAATTTTGGGGTCAAAAACGGCAGGGCCAGCAATAATGCAGACGATAAACAAAACCAAAATTCAGCAGCCTTTATACCAGTTATTTTCCGCAGCATTTCTTATATTTTCTGCCGGAGCCGCAAGGGCAGGGATCATTACGTCCGACTTTAGGATGTGATAATTTTACGGAGGGGTTAAGCTCTTTAACAGGCCCTTTAGATAAAAAATCTCCCTCGGTGATATCTCCCCTGCTAGCCAACTGAGCTGCCTGCGGATGGACAAGTTCCTTAGAAATGGAGCTAAAGGCACCTCTAAATCTTTCTCTTCCCTTAGCCTGCAACTTAAAAACCGACTCTACAGCATCATTCTCAATATTTGCAATCATCTCGCTAAACATACCAAAGGCCTCACGCTTATATTCTACCAAGGGATCGCGCTGCCCGTAAGCCCTTAAACCTATTCCTTCGCGAAGGCTATCCATCGCATAGAGATGATCCTTCCACTTGCTATCTATGATCTGCAAGAAAACCATCCTTTCAAGATGGCGCAATAAATCGCTTCCAATAACCTGCTCCTTCTCTTCATACAGGCTTAACGCCCTGTCATATAAGAAAGCTCCTACGCCCTCGGAATCCTTAGATGGCAAATCTTTTATCTGCATATCCTCAAGCTCAAGCCCGAATCTCAGTTTTATTTCAGTTAATAACCCGCTTAAATTAAGCTCCTGGAGATGATTAGAGTTAGAAGAGACTGCATTATTTATACAGTTTTTTAGTATCGCGGTTATCTCTTCCTTCAAAGAGATACCCTCAAGAATCTCTTTGCGCTGAGAATAAATTATCTCTCTTTGTTTATTCATGACATTATCATATTCCAAAAGCTGTTTTCTTATCTCAAAATTGTGCTGCTCTACGCGCCTTTGGGCTATCTCAATAGAACGGCTAACCCAGGGGTGTTCAATAACCTGCCCTTCTTCAAGGCCTAATCTATCCATAATAGCAACTAACCTCTCCGAACCAAAGAGGCGCATAAGATCATCTGCCAAAGATACGTAGAAACGCGATGATCCAGGATCGCCTTGGCGCCCGCTTCTTCCGCGGAGCTGGTTGTCAATTCTTCGCGCCTCATGTCGCTCCGTCCCAAGAACGTGCAGTCCTCCAGCCTCAACCACCTTTCGATGTTCTTCTTCAACCTCTCTCTTGTAACCATCCAGTATCTTTTTATATTCCTCCCTGTAATTATCCGAATGTAAGTCCAGCTTCTCCCTGGCTAGACTCTTAGCCATAAATTCAGGATTGCCGCCTAATAAAATATCCGTACCTCTTCCGGCCATATTAGTAGCGATGGTCACCCCCTTATACCTTCCTGCCTGTGCAACGATTTGGGCTTCCAGCTCATGATATTTAGCATTAAGAACCTGGTGGGCTATGCCTCGGCGTTTAAGCACTTCAGACAATTTCTCGGATTTATCTATGGAGATAGTCCCGACTAAAACCGGCCTGCCCAACTCGTAAAGCTGGGCAATCTCTTCAACCACAGCAGAAAACTTTTCTTTTTCGGTTTTATAAATACGATCGGGGTAATTTTTCCGTATTAAAGGTTTATTGGTGGGAATAACCACTACATCCAGCTGGTAAATATTCTTAAACTCATTGGCTTCGGTAAAAGCGGTTCCGGTCATCCCTGACAGCTTCTCATACATCCGGAAATAATTCTGAAAGGTTATCGTAGCTAAAGTTTGATTTTCCCTTTCGATCTTCATCCCTTCCTTAGCCTCTACCGCCTGATGCAATCCGTCCGACCAGCGCCTTCCCGGCATCATCCTGCCGGTGAATTCATCGACTATAATAACCTCCCCGTCTTTCAAAACATAATCTACGTCTTTCTCATAGAATTCCTTTGCCCGAAGCGCTGCGATAGTATGGTGCCGGCATTCTATTGTTTCAATATTATGTAGGCTTTCCACCCCCCAGAGTTTTGCCGCCTTGATCTCGCCTTCTTCGGTAAGGGCAATAGTTTGCGCCTTTTCATCAGCCACATAATCAAAACCTTCCCCCAAATTTATCCCTTTATACTTAGCATTTATCTCATCCTTCTCCGTAACCCTTCTGCCGCTTAACTGCAGGGATATCTTCTGGGCGGTATAATATTTTTCCGTTGATTCCTCGGCAGGACCTGAAATAATTAATGGGGTGCGTGCTTCGTCTACCAATATCGAATCAACCTCATCGACAATAGCGTAATAAAAAGGCCTCTGCACCAGATCATCCAGGGAATACTTCATATTATCGCGCAAATAATCAAAACCAAATTCATTATTCGTTCCGTAGGTGATATCGCAGGCATAAGCCAGCCTTCTTTCTTCATCAGACATTTCATGCTGGATAGCCCCCACGGTTAACCCTAAGAATTCAAATACCGGCCCCATCCACTCACGGTCGCGCCGCGCCAAATAATCATTTACCGTAACTATATGAACCCCTTTGCCTAGTAAGGCATTTAGATAAGCCGGCAATGTAGCTACCAGTGTTTTGCCTTCCCCCGTAGCCATTTCCGCTATTCTACCCTCATGCAATATTATTCCTCCGGCAATCTGTGAATCAAAATGCCTTAAACCTATGGTCCTGACTGAGGCCTCCCTTACCACGGCAAAGGCCTCAATAAGAATACCTTCGAATACTTTGTTACGGGTAATCTTTAACCTCTCTTTTATTTTCTCTTTTTCTTCAGGGATAGCAACAGAGGCCATCATCTCCCGGAACTCTTTTATCTCAGAAGCAAAAATAGCGGATCTCTTTGAGATCTCCTCCTTAAACTGCAAAGTTTTATCCTTAAGCTCGCTGTCGCTTAAAGCCTGGATTGCAGGCTCCATAAGGTTAATCTTATGGATTAACGGTGAGATTTCGGCTATCTTACTAATGGAAGGTTGGGGCATGTCGGAGTGCAGAAAAATACTAACTCCCGGGGCGCGCCTTTTTATCACCGCCTGCTTGCTTCTTAGAATTGTCTCTTTAATAAACTGGAACATTATTTTATCCTTGGGATTAAGGTGTTGATTTATTATATCTCAGGTAGGCCTCAATAAACTCATCAAGGCCTCCGTTCATAACCTTGTCCACATCCCCGGTTTCATAATCACTGCGGTGGTCTTTAACCATATTATAAGGATGCATCACATAAGAACGTATCTGGCTGCCAAATTCAATTCTCTTCTTTGCCCCGGCATACCCTTTTAAAAGAGCCTCTTCTTTTTTTTGCCTCTCTAATTCATAAATACGAGCCTTGAGGATCTTAAATGCCGTCTCTTTATTCTGGTGCTGCGAACGCTCATTCTGGCATTGAGCATCTATACCTGTGGGCAAATGGGTAATTCTAACCGCTGAATCAGTAGTATTAACGCTTTGCCCTCCAGCGCCTTTAGAACGGTAGACATCAATACGCAAATCTTTCTCTTCTAATTTTATATCAATATCCTCTTTAGCCTCCGGTATGACATCAACCGAAGCAAAAGAGGTATGCCTGCGCTTATTTGCATCGAATGGCGAGACGCGGACTAAACGATGTACCCCGCGCTCAGACTTCAGATAACCATAGGCATATGCCCCTTCGATTAAAAGCGTGACGCTTTTAACCCCCGCCTCTTCTCCGTAGAGTATATCTGTTACCTCAACGCTATAGCCGCGCGCTTGCGCAAACCGGGTGTACATCCTCAAAAGCATACCTACCCAATCGCAAGATTCTGTGCCTCCAGCTCCGGCATTAATACTTAAGATTGCACCCGCGCAATCGGAATCATCGCACAAGAGCGTCTTGAATTCTAATTTCTCCAGGTCCTTGGAAAGATCGTCAATATTCCTTACTAAATCCAGCGAAAGCTCCACGTCCTGGGTATTAAGTATAGCCGCTAAGTCGTTAAGCTCACGGTACTTCTTAACTGCCGACTCCCATGGCTCAACTATATTTTTCAGCTCCTTAAGCTTTCTGACTACTTTGGTTGAATTATCCGCATCTTGCCAGAACCCGGGGGAAGACATTTGCGCAGACAAATCAGCGATAATCTTATTCTTGTTATCAATGTCAAAGATAACCTCTTAGTTGGCCCAGGATTGTCTCAATATTCACAAGTTTTTCTTTCATCTCCTCCAGCATGATTTATCTCCTAAAAAAGTAGCTACCCCTTCTTTATCCCCTTTAGGGAAAGCGAAAACTCATCCTTGTTATCCGAGAAGAGCGCAGCCGTATCCTCACTTACTTTGCCTTCCTTAACTAGCTTAACTAAGGACTGATTAAATGACTGCATACCAAAAATATTACCGTCTTCAATGAACTGAGGAATCTCCCAAACCTTCCCCTCGCGGATAAGACGGCTAATGGTCGGCGTAAGAAGCATGGCCTCATACGCAGGGATGCGCCCCTTGCTGTCTTTTAACGGTAATAACCTCAGGGATATAACTCCTTTTAATATTGAAGAGAGCTGGTTTCTGACCTCTTGATGCTGATAGGGAGGAAAAAAATTTATAATCCTTTCCACACTCTGCGCAGCATTAATAGTATGCAGGGTACTTAAAACCAGTACCCCGGTCTCCGCGGCAGTTATGGCGCTTGACATTGTCTCTAAATCCCTGATATTACTTATAAATAGAACGTCGGGCGCCTGAAGTGTAAAAGCACGTAAGGCATTGCTGTAGGATAAAACATCCAGAGAGACTTCGCGCTGATTAATAAGTGATTGCTTATCCTTGAAAACAAACTCTATCGGGTCTTCAATAGTCAAGATATGTTTCTTACTGTTTAAGTTGATATATTCAATCATACTGGAGATAGTGGTAGACTTTCCGCTGCCCATGCTTCCGGTAAGAAGCACCAGCCCCCCTCTCTCCATAGAAAGCTTTTCTAATATCTCTGCAGGTAAATTTAAATCGCTAAAGGTCTTGGTGACATTATTCACCCTTCTAATAACCAGGGACGGCCAATTCCGCTGCATAAATATGCTGGCCCTGAATCTATAATCCAACTCCTTGATATAGATACTGAAGTCGATATCTAAATTGCTCTTAAAATACTCTCTCTGCTTAAGATTAGTCAAATCTTCGGTAGCCCTTACGACATCCTCAACAGTAAGAACAACCTCTTCTGCGGTTACTAGCCTACCATCTATTCTCATACGCGGGCTTCCTCCGGCACGATAAAACAGATCCGAAGCATCCATCTCAATCATCTCTTTTAGCAGGTCTTTTATATCCATTTTCCCTCCGTTTGTAAAATATTATACCATCTTCTTGGATTTGGGAGTAGGATTAAATTCCATATACTTGCCCAGCGCTAAATGAGTTTGCGCATCTAAAGCAGGAGTAGATCCCAGAATTAATATTATAAAAGGCACCAAAAACCATTCCATGGTCATTATGACATTCTTAAACCGGCTCACCTCTTTAGGCCGGGGAGGTAATATCAGGCGGCTTAAGACAATCCAGACTAAACTGGTAAAAAGAGTAAAATTAAGAAGTAGCCCGGTTATTTTAGAAAGGTTATAACCTATCGCCATCTGGTTAAAAAATGTCCCACCGAATATAACCGGTAGCGGACCGATAAACAATAGTATAACAGCCCAAACCGCCCAGGTAACATGGGTCTCTAAAAGATGGAATCCCCTCCTTACCTTCTTTATCAAGGGGATATCCCGGTCATTCAAAAATCCGTTCATTAAAAACGGGAAATTCTCCACCCCCCAGGCCCATCTTCGCTTCTGCTTGTATTGCATTTTAATGGTTTTAATGAAGCTGTTGGAATAGGCTATATCCATAGAGACCGTAAGATAAAGGGGTATGACCCGGTAATCTCCTTTATAAAAAAGAAACGCCTTCCAGTAGATAACCGAATCATCGGAAATCATGTCTACCGGCCAATAACCTATATCTACCAGAGTCTTAAAACTCATACTATGGCTGGAGAAAGTAACAAATTTCTCTAAGCGCATTCCCTCAATCATTTGACAGAATGAAGAACTGATCTCTACCAGGCGGGCAAAAGAAGGAGCCTGCCAGATGTTATTATTATATACCGGCATTGGCTGATAGCTAGACTGGTGAGGCTTAGGGGATTTGGTAAAATGATAAGTAAGGCATCCAAAATACTCCTCATTCACGCACGTATCCGCATCAAAACACGAGAGAATAATATCTTCGTCCCTGATACCGGACCTATTCAAGACAATCTTTGCCTCTTTGGCGGCCCAGGTAGCATTTGCCCCCTTGGTAGGCTTTTCCCCTGCTATGCCGGCAGGATGAAAAGTCGACAAATAGATGTGAAAAGAATCTCTAAATTCAGACTCAAGCACCCTGGCGTTATTACGCGCATCGGGATTACGCTCCTCAAAAGCAACTACCACAATAATTTTATCTTTTGGATAATGGCATTTGTTAATCGCCTCCAAAGAAGGCCTTAAGATATCCAGGCCTTCTTTATAAACCGGAAAAATAATAAGATGGTAGAAATTATTCTTGGGACAGGCCTTAAGCCAATCCTTAGACCTCTCCCTATAAAGCCTGTGGTGCGCCATAACCAAAAGCGTAGTAAGGTAAAGAGTGCGAATAATCCAATAAAAGTCGAAAACAAGGATTATAACCGCACAGGACACAGGATTGATGAAAGCCAGGATGACCAATGTCAAAATTATACCCCAAGATAAGAAACCCGGAATTATCTCGAAAACCCTCTTTCTTAAGCTATTCTCTTTCATTTTGCCTTAATTTAACTACACTGCTGATAATAGATGCCTTCTCGCTGAATTCCAATTTATAGACATTCTCGTAAACAGCTCCGTCATTACCCATCTGATAATCTGAAAAATAGAGGCTATCTCTATCTATATCATAAAATAACTCCGAAGGAAACCCGTTTAAATTGACCAGACTTAACTCATTAGATAGGATATTTGTTTCCAAGACTGAGATATTCTTATCGGTAACTAAAATCAAATGATAGCTATCCGAATGCCAAAATACCTGGATAATCTGCTTCCCGGGATAATCCAGCATAAGCGAATTTTGCCCATATAATAAACTTCCTTTCGGGCTTAAATAGAGTACGCAGATTTGATGGCTATTAAAAAGCAGGATCTTCTCTTTGTCTTCGGAGAGCCTTAGCCCCTTAGGCATACCCTTAAAGCTCTTAGGTAAAACACTTAATTCCTTGAATCTTTCTCCTTCTAAATCAGACTCATAAAGAATACTATCCTGCCGGTTAAAGTAATAAATATTTTTCCTTTCCTGATCAATATAAAAATACGAAACGCTGCCTTTGTTCAGCTGTTTTATATTCAGGCGTTTGGGGAAAAGTATAACCTTTTCAATACGCGTGATTCTGCGCGGATAAACATCTACCTGCATCTCCCAAGGATAATAGTCCTCCGATTCTAGCCTTATACTATAAGTACCGGGAAGGAGCTCGCTAAGAGTAGAAGGAGTCTTTTCGTCAAGTAATTTAGAATCAAGATATATATGCGCTCCCTGGGGTTGGGTTTTAATACTAATCAGCCCGGTTTGGGTAAATTTCAGAGTGCGCGGATTAAACTTATAACCTAAGGCATAGGAAAGTATAAAGGGAAGTCCTATGAAGAATATGCTGACGCTTAAATAAAATAATATACCCCTTATTTTTTGTTCGTTAAGCATACGGCGATTTCCTTTTCCAAACGAAGAATACGCTTCTTAACATCTTTCCCGAAAATATACCCCCCCAAAACATTATTACTCTTGACCACGCGATGACAGGGAATCACTAATGGCAAAGGATTATTTTTTAACGCATTGCCTACCGCCCTGTAGGCAGAAGAAGAACCGGCTTTTCTTGCCACCCACTTATAAGTACGCACCTGGCCAAAGGGTATACCCATTACTGCCTTATAAACTTTGCACGCAAAAGAAGTCATCTGCCAATTACCTTCTTTCTCCTTAAAAGATGGTGGTATGCTAAGGCGAAACGATGCGCCTCATCACGAATCCTGCGTATTAAATTTAATCCAAAAGCATACTCATCCAGCCGGACAGGGTCCTTCTTACCGCTGATATATATATTCTCTTCTTTTTTAGCGATGCTTATAAGCGGCACACCTATCTTCAAAACATCCAGCTCTCTCTTTGCAGATAATAAATGCCCCCTGCCTCCGTCTATAATAATCAGATCCGGCGGCGCTATATTATCGCCAAGCAGACGGGAGTACCTTCTTTTTATTACCTCCCTTAACATACCGTAATCATCAATTCCCTCCACAGATTTAATCCGGAACCTACGGTAATTATTTTTATCGGGTTGACCGCGATAGAAGCTTACCATTGAACCGCAAGCCTCTTTTCCCGATATATCAGATATATCGAATGCGTCTATTCTTTCGGGTACCTTATTCAACTTGAGGGCCTTTCTCAATTCCTCCAAGCCCAAGTTGCAACCGGGATTCAAAAAACCCTGGGCAAGCGCACCTAAAGAAATAATCTGATCGCGTATCTTACCCGCTCCTTCGAAATCCATACGCCTTGATTTTAAGGACATATCCTTAAACAGCCTCATTACTAAGTTTTCGCTGTTGCCCTCAAGAATCAGCGATATCGCTCTTATTCTCTTGGCGTATGCCCTCTTATCGAAATCTTTATCCGGAGAAAGCCCGATAAGCCGGTCGATACGTGTCTCATTGGGCGGCTGTTTAATAACCAAATACGGGAAATACCTGCGGATAGTCTTCATCGCCTTTCTCAGTAACCCGGCATTCGTATAGGGCCCGAAATAACGCGCCCCGTCTTTCTCCTTCTTCCTTGTAATGCCAACGGCAGGAAATTCCTCGTTTGTAATCTTTACCATCGGAAAGCTTTTATCATCGCGCAAGGCGACATTGTATTTTGGCTTGTATTTGTGCACCAGGCTTGCTTCCAGAATCAGTGCCATACTTTCATCAGGGCAAAGTCTGTATCCTATATCGCAGGCATTCAAAACAAGCGCCTTGGTCTTGGAGGAAAGACCTTGATGAAAATAACTCTTTAGCCGCTCTTTTAAGGATTTTGCCTTACCGATATAAATAACCTTCCCGGATGCATCTTTCATCAAATATACCCCCGGGGCATCAGGAGCAAGGGCTGCTTTTTCTTTTAAAATATTCTTCATTTTCTGTTTAATAATCCCCAAACCTGGCGTAGCTCTTTCACCCTAAAAATATAACAAAAAAAGATATAAGAAAAAAGGGAGGATATTAAGATAAATACCAGGCTTAAAAATTTATTCGCGATAATACCGCAGGAAAAATAGCATACTACCCCCATCCCTAAACTTGAGGCAAGAATCCTCAGAAAAGAAAACTTTATCTCTTTGATTCCAAAATCACCGACCTTCCTTATAGCCAGCAGCAATAAAACGCAAAAGGTAATTACTCCGGATATTGACGTAGCCAGAGCAATACCGGCTATCTTAAGAGGAAAGATCAATGCAATATTTAATACTATATTTAGAACCAAACTTAAAGCCGAGATCTTAGCCGGAGTAAGGGTATCCTTCATACTAAAGAAATAAGACTGGAGCACTTTATTGGCTCCATAAGCGCTTAGGCCTATCCCGTAAAAAAATAGGGCTTCAGAGGTAAGGCCGGAGGAATAAGTATCGAATTTACCTCCGAAAAAAAGGTAATTCACCAATGGCCCAGCAAGAACCATCAGGAAAACCCCGGACGGCAGCATAACAAAGAATACTGCACGCAGCCCAAAAGAAAGGGTTTGTTTCAACCCGCTTAAATCATCTGCTATGGCCTGCCGGGAAAAAGTAGGAAGTATTGCCTGAGAGATAGCATTGCTGAAGATTCCCAGCGGGAACTGGATCAAGCGATAAGAAAAATACAGGGCCGCAACTCCTCCCTCCCCTACAATCCAGAATAAGGAACCAAAAATAGAATCAACAAAATTATTCACCTGATAAATACAGGAGCTGAAAATTCTGGGTAGCATTAACCTACGGATAGCCTCTGCCCCTGGATGATTCAAAGTCTTAGGCGATTTAAGTCTAAACCCCTTTCTGTAAAGTACGGGGATTTGCACGATTAACTGCAAGGCCCCTCCTATTAAAACCCCTAAAGCCAAACCCTTAACCCCCTCACCAAAAATAAGGGCAAAGACGATTATTGAAATGTTTAGAAGGCAGGGGGCAAACGCAGGAACAACAAAATGCTTCAAAGAATTTAGCAAAGCCGTAGCATAGGCTGCCAGACTAATTAATAAGATATAGGGAAAAATTATTCGGTTAAGTTTAACCGTTAAGGCGAACTTCTCCGCGGCGGGAAGGAATCCCGGGGCAACAAGGCGCACAATGAAAGGAGAAAAAATTATACCCAATACAGTTATAGACATCAGGATTACTAATAAGATATTGAGCATAACATTGGCTAACTCCCAAAACTCCTCCTTTGAATGCTTAATATTATATTCGCTGAATATAGGGACAAACGCAGCGTTAGTAGCCCCTTCCCCCACAAAATCTCGGAAAAGATTCGGGATCTTGAAAGCTATTACAAATGCCTGCGCGTAAAGATAAACCCCGAAAAGCCTTGCAATGATCACATCGCGAAAGAAACCCAAGAGGCGGGAAATAAAAGTAGCCAAACCGATAACCCCGGCAGATCTTGCTACTGCGATATTAGATTGGCCCTTATCTATTGACATATAAGCCTTATTATGTTAGTATTATTAAAATTTATAAAAATACAGGAGATTTAACATGCCAAGACGCAAGACCTCAATAAAGAAAACACGTTCCGATAGCAAAAAACACATACAAAACGTAAAGATTAAACAAAATCTTAAAAAAGCTATCAAGAAGTTCCAGGGCTTAATTACCGCAAAAAATCTAGACGAAGCAAAAAAGATGTTAGCCAGTGTATTTTCTCAATTAGATAAGGCAGCAAAAAAAAGAACCATTCACCCCGCTACCGCAGATAGAAAGAAATCCCGCCTGATGAAACATTTAAGCAAGGGCGCATAAATTAACCACTAACTTTTCAAGGGCAAAAACGGGCTTTAACCGGCCTGTTTTTATTTCTATATCGCAATTTAAAAGCAGTTTCAGCCTTAACCGCAGCCCTCGCGGATTAACCATATTATTCTCTATGGAATACCTTAAGCCTCCGAGTATTCTTTCTGCCGGCTCGCCTTCCTTTATAAGCTGATTTAATATAAATAGGGCTTTCCCTGGTTGCCTCTTCTCTATTTGGAGGCCTAAGCTGAAGGCGCTGGGAATAACATTTTCTTTAAAACGCATTACCTTCGCATGCGTACTTAGGTTTCTTAGAAATGCGGCTTTTTTCCTCTCGCTCCCTATATCTAATATCAAAATAGTATTCTTGTCCTGCCTGGGAGCCCATGCGGCAATAAAATCATCAATCTCCTTTTGAAGCTCCTGGGCATCTTTTATTAATACTATCCTCTTATGGGAATTAAGGGGAATACTTAAAAGCTTCTCCTGCAGCTCGTTAAGAGTGAGTTTCTCTGCATACAATACATCTAAGTTAAAATCTTCTAATTTACGCGGGAGGGAATCTTCTTTAATACGTTTTAACGCTGCATCTTTGGCGGGAAGATCTTGGCCGATAAACAAATAGAGCATTTTTACTTACCAATCTTCGACTGTCCGCTCGACAACCCTTCGGGATAGGTCATTAAGCGCATCAACAACCGCATTATTCTCTGATTGTGCCTGTGGCCCGGTAACGAAATAAGTTGAATCACCGATAAAACCGTTCTCCTGCCAGATCATCTTATCTGCTTTGCTATCCCAAAGGCTTATATTGACCACCAGGTTAATACGATACTCACTTACATCATCATTGTCTAAATAACGCAAGGGATCTTTGCGGAATTCAATGACCTCTCCCTTTAAAATTAAATCGGCCAGCTCTTTGCTGGCGGGCTTTAAGTTACCGTCAAATAAATACCTGTTGTTAACATATCTGGTAATCTCAGTCTCAATCATCGGGCGGTAAATCCTATATTTTCTAGCGGCATTAGCCTCACTGGTAATATCGATGCGGTTTATAAACGGAGTTACATAAATAGTTTTAAAGTCATCCGCAATCATAGAGCGCGTAGTATATCCACAACCAGAAAGCATAAAGAAAGATAGGCAAGAGAGAGCAAAAACAAAAAATTTATGACAGCTTAATTTCTTCATTTTTTATTCTCCAATTCCTGTAGCTTGGATAAAGATTTTGCCGCCCAAACACTCTTAGGGTAATTATCTACTACATAATTGTAATATATGATTGCCGCTTTATAGGATCTCTGCTTTTCGTAGAATCTTGCGGTATTAAAACTGGACTCCGCCTCTTTCTCGTTGAGCTTGGCTATATTAGCTTCTGCCTCCAGCGAAAGTACCGCATCCGGATGGTCTCTGACGAATTCCTCGAATTTCTGCTTTGCCTCTCCGGCTGCTCCCTGATCATAATCTGGGCTACGCGATAATGCCGCGCGGCAAGAAGCAATCTGGAATTTAGCCGGCTCACTCCACTCGCTATCAGGGTAATTCGAGATCACCTTATTAAAAGCCTCTTCTGCTTCATAATAACGCTGTAGGCTCTTCAAAACCAAACCAAGCCTATACTGTGCCTTAGGGGCTAAGGGCCCATAAGTAGAATTTTCCACTACCTTGGTAAATATTTCAATCGCAGGGTTTTCAACCGGCAGGGTAATTCCTAGTGCCTTGCGCTTATGGCCGGACATAAATTTATCGGCGATGTTATATTCTCTCTCTATGACCTCTTTTATTCTCTCGGAAAAAGGATATTTATCGATTAGCCTCTGGTAAGCCTGGTATGCTTCATAAAAATTCTCGCGGGCCTCTTCAATTAATCCTAAATAATACTGAGACTCTGAGGCCTCAAAAGACTTAGGGTATTCTTTAAGCAGCTTCTTGAATTCACGCCAGGCATCATCAAGTTTGCCTTCTTTATAAAAACTCAGCGCGTAATCAAACTGCGCCTTAGGGCTCTCCTTGGCTACATTCTTCGGATTAACCCATTTTCCGGTCTTGGGAGTCCAAATCCAAAAGGAATAAGCAGGGTTGGAAAAAAGAGTAAAAATAGTAATAAAAATCAGCATTATCCGTCGCATAATGTTATAACTTTAACATACTACTGCGCTTTTGTCAAACAAGAAATAGCAAAATAGGAAGCGGTTCTTATAAACGCTACCACTTTATTATCAATAGTTTACGCAAACATCATATTATAGAATAACTTTTAAAGATAACGATAGGCAAAAGGCAGGCCGCTGAAGAAACGGCTAAGGCTTAAAAGAAGAAATACCGCTAGCTCGTTAAAGCTTACAAAGGCTACCAGCAAAACAGGGGAAAAAACGCTTGCAATAACCAGACTTAATCCCGAAAGAATAAGCAAGGAAGCCAACGGTATAATAAAAAGGTTAGCTAAAATAGCAACCGGAGAAATAATCTTAAAATAGTAAGCTATTAATCCGGCTGTTCCAAGCCAGGCAGAGAAAGAAACAAGGCAGCTCTTAAAAAACCCTCTTAAAAACCCTATCCGTAACTTTTCTACCCGGGATAGCATCTTTAGATAGGGGTATAAATAGGCTATCGCCGCTACACTAGCAAATGAAAGTTGGAAACTAACCGAAAAAAGATCCCGGGGGTTGATAATCAGGATAAATAGCGCAGCCAAAGATAGGGAGTTTTTAAGAGATATTTCTCTTTGTATAAAACAACCTAAAGTCAAAAATACCCCCATAACCGTTGAACGCACAACCGGAATTGAGACACCGGTAACAAAACAGTAAAGGATTAAACAAAATATTACCCCTAAATAACGTATCCTCCTGGGAATACGCAAGACCTTAAAGAACACCCCTGAGATAAACGCAATGACCCCGGCATGAAAACCGCTTACCACCATTATATGCACTGTAGCAGATTTAACCATATAATCATATACAGCCGCAGGTATACTTTTTTTCTCCCCTAAAATCATAGCCCTATTGATACTGGAGGCCAAAGGAGAAAGGTTTCGCAAAAATACAGCTGCTGCTTTATCTTTCAGGTAAAAGGCCAACCTTGTAAATTGGCTTCCTTTGTTTGTATTTAAGCGGACCACTGAGGAACTATTTCTTATCTGCATTAAAAGGGGTATCTTACCGGTAAAGAAGCGATAAGGCCTGTAGAGAGATCCGGTCAGCATTAGTTCCTCTCCATACGAGAAATCATTTACCCCTTTAACGGATACTTTGATATTACCGCAGGATCTATATCTTTTTCCTTCAATGCCTATTTCTTCGATTTTGAAAATAAATGAAGATCCGGTATCCTTAAAAACAGGATTACTGTTAATATAGCCCTTGACAACATAAGGGCCATTATTATGATAAGAAATATAACGACCTATATATGTTTTAGGGGTTATATATGAATTCTTCAGGCAAAGTGCCCCCAGGGTAAATACCAGAGCAAGAAGCATTATTTCAAAGCTCAAGCCCTTATTTATAAGTAACATGCAAAATACAGCAAGGATAATCCCGATAATATAGAAAACTATGAAAGAAACCTTAGAAAAATAAACGTATATTATCCCCATGCAGAAAAAGATAACAAAAAAACCTAGAATATTCCTCATCTATTGCACCATAAAAGAATCCTTTATCTTATCGAATTTATTCTCAGTAATGCCTTGAATATCCCTGAGCTCTTCCAGGGCCCTGAATCCCCTATTGAGTTCCCTGAAATCAAGAATACGCTGGGATAGTTTATCCCCGATTCCTGAAACGCTCATTAAAAGCTTCTTATCCGCAGTATTTAGATTTATCTTTCCTAAGCTTTGGTTAAAGTGGCCTAGGCTCTTTTCTGCGGTAAAATGCTTGCATACAAAATTTATCCCTAGCCCTAAAAGATAAATTGAAAGAATAAAGACAACAGCCCTGCGTTCATCATTAGTGAGATTGAACATTAACCCGCCTTCCAATCTCAATAGACGTAAAAAACCCTGAAATCTAACGCTTTTTTTATGGTATACTTTAAGGTATGGGGAAGAGGATCTTGATTATCGATGACGACTATAACGGGGCAAAACAGACCAAAGAAGCCTTGAAAAAAGAGGGTTTTGAGGTAGATTACGCCTACAGCGCAGAAGAAGGATTCGATAAAATGAAGGAGTCTAAACCCGATCTCATACTCCTTGACCTAGTTCTTGCTGATGAAAGCGGGTTTAAAGTAGCCCAGCAGATAAAAGATAACCCTGCCTATGCAAATATCCCGATTATTGCCATATCGCTAAAAAAAGAGGCTATAGATAAACATATAGCCTCAAAAGTCGGTATTATTGACTACCTCGAGAAACCCCTGGATATGAAAAAACTTATTTTCAGGATAAAAGATATTCTTAGCATCTAATTATACTACGATATTTACCAGCTTATCCGGTACAACTATAATCTTTCTCAAAGGTTTTCCCTGCAACCAGGGTTTTAATTTCTCTTCGCTTAAAATCAATTCCTTTATCTTCTCCTCGCTCATCCCCGCAGGTACCACAATCTTAGAGCGGACCTTCCCATTAACCTGAAGTACGATCTCTACGGTATCCTCAATCAGCATCCCAGGATCATACTTTGGCCAGGAAGCCTTAAAGATACTCTCCTTATTCCCCAGCAGGCTCCAAAGCTCTTCTGAAAAATGCGGTATTATTGGGCTAAGCATAATAATTAATTTGGCAAATGTTTCTTTATCTGCGCCGAATTGGTAAATAGCGTTGGTAAATTCCATAAGGCTGGCTATGGCAGTATTGAATTTAAATTCATTGAAATCATCACCCACCCTTTTGATGGTTTTATGCATAAAGCGCAGCAATTCATCACCGGCCTTCTCCCTCAGATTATCTTGTATGCGCCATACCCGGTTTAGAAACCTGTGGGCCCCTTCCAGTCCGCGGTCATCCCACTCTAACTCTGTCTCAGGGGGAGCGGCAAAAAGAATAAAAAGACGCAAAGAATCTGCGCCGTATTTCTTAATTATAGAATCAGGATCAACAATATTCCCTCTGGACTTAGACATCACCTCGCCATCCTTTAAAACCATGCCCTGGGTTAAAAGACAATTAAAGGGCTCAGAGAAATCTATTAATTTCAGGTCTTTAAAAAATTTAGTGAAGAAACGCGAGTAGAGAAGAT
>JAKQSG010000141.1 GCA_029563245.1 Candidatus Omnitrophota bacterium | reverse complement strand
TCATAATCATTAATCCCGGGAATAACCAGAGTAGGAATTTCAACCCAAATACCCAGCTCTTTCGTTAACCTTATAGTCTCCAACACAGGGGAGAGTGAAGCAGCGCAATATTTTCTATAAGAATCCTCCCGGAAGAATTTTAAATCCACGTTTGCTGCATCTAAATAGGGAGAAATCTCCTTAAGGCAATCTCCAGACATATATCCGTTAGTAATAAAGATATTGCGCAAAGAACGGGACTTAGCTAATCTTGACGTATCATAGGCATACTCAAAAAAAATGGTCGGCTCGGTATAGGTATAGGATATACTGCGACAGTCATTTCTTAACGCTTCTTCAACTATATCCTCCGGGGAAAACTCATCCTCAACCAAAGAGACGCTGCCCTGTGATTGGCTTTGTGAAATTTCCCAATTCTGACAGAAACTGCACCTAAAGTTGCATCCGGCTGAAGCTATAGAAAGGCTTTCTGATCCGGGGAGGAAATGATAAAGAGGCTTCTTCTCTATAGGATCCACATTAACCGCTATTACATTCCCGTAAGAATGGGTAAATAGGATTCCTTTGGAGTTTACCCTTACCCCGCATATACCAGATTGATTATCCTTGATTATGCATTCATGGGCACATAAATGACAATGCACAGTTTTATCTATCGACTTCTCGTAAAAAAGTGCTTCTCTCATATTTTTTTAATATATATTAATAGCGCTTATAAACGTAATACCGCGAGGTCATCCTCCCCCAGAGGGGTAACGCTTAAGGACAGGCTCTTTTTATCAAAGACAAGCCTGCAAGATACCTTGGCCCCATTTTCACGTAAATCATAATAACGGCAGGCTATCCTCCCGGAGAGCATTATTTGCTCCTCGCTAAAATCACCTACCCCCAAACAAACCGGACCGGCCACATTCTCCTCGGTTACAAATAAATAATCACCCGCAGCCGCCCTCTCTTCTAAATAATTATTCTCCTTCTCATTCCGGCCAACAATAAGCTTTGTATGCTCCCCCAGCCTGAAATGCCTACCTACCTTTAATAGTTCTATATTCCGTAAGCTTGGCTCTCTATGCCTGATGAGGTCCTTGAGCCTTTCAGAAAACTGCCGGTCAGTCAATAAACATCCTCCAGAGGCATTAGGATAACCAAAGATACCCAATCTTTTAGCAAGATCAATCTGTAACCTGCGGGAACGACCGGAAATATTAAATAATTTATCCCGGTCAATCCAACCCTCTACTTCGGGTATGGTAGGAATTAAGTTTTTAGCGGAGAGCGGCCTAAGCAATAAACCCTTAAGTCCGGCATCCTCCTCTATCCTCTTGAGCGCCTGCCTGTACTGCGACATTGGCCTTTGGCCTAAAACCTCACCGGTTACAATAAACTTAGCATTGAATTCCTGCATTAACTCTTTCGACTTCAAAAGCATGAGTATCTTGCAGTCGATACAGGGATTCATGTGAGCACCAAAACCGTATCTGGGGTTTAATAGCAACTCAACGAAATCCTTGTCAATATCCTCAACCCTCAGCTCTTCTCCCAGGGTATTCCTGGTAAATTCAGCCAGATCACTGCCGTTATAAGAATGCGGATTAATATGATAAAATGGAGTCTTGAAATTTAAAGGAACAATATCTATGCCCTGATCTTTAATTATCTTGGCGGCAAGAATACTGTCTAAACCACCGGAAACCAGAACAATAGCTCTCATCTCTTTTAAGTTGCGGCGGGCAAATGCAGTAAATTAATAATACCTCTTCTTAACCTAAGTTTGGCCTTCTTCCCTTATTCGCTTTCTTGGAACGCCAGTTAAGTTTCCCCCTGCGCTTACGCTTTCCCATCCTCATTACCTCCTTTATAATACTGTGCTGGAACTTTCTGAATAATATACTTCACTGCCTCTAACATACATTGATTAATTGCCTCTTCCATAGATGTCCCTGTATATAAAGCCAGCCCCAAGCCTATTTTCTTCTCTTCCCGGTGCCCTTCCGCAGGGCTATACCCTACAGCTGCCTGGCCGCTAATACGCTCTGAGAACAGGACCTTGGAAGTAGCTGAATCTACAATGCGTATATCCAGGGTTATATAAGACCTATTAATACTTGAGCCAAGGAGACTGTATAAGGAACCGCTAGCCGCACTCCCCGCGCCACCCACCCCAGATTTACCCCCGGATCCATAAGGCTCAAAATCTAAAAGCCGGGTAGCAATAATCAAGCCTGCAGGCTTTTCGCTGGCATCCTTAGGCAAACTCATCAGCTCAAAACGCTGGCTTTTTACAAGCCCGGTTATCAAAAGATCCCTCAAGTTTGAGCCAATATCCACCGTGGCCTTGGCAGTCATAACCTCAAAATCGGCAACGATTACTTTAGCCTTAGGCCCGGAATACGGGGGAAAAAATGCACTATTTATAAAATCATCTACAAACTCTATAGGCTTATTAATTAAAGCGCATCCGGTCACTAAAAAGCATGTGCTTACTAAAACAAGAAATAAAGAATAAACCTTCCTCTTGGTCATATGCAACCCGATCCTGAATATTATCTATAAAAAGGTATAAATGTAAGTGCCGCCCA
>JAKQSG010000100.1 GCA_029563245.1 Candidatus Omnitrophota bacterium | reverse complement strand
TGTTAATAAAATAATTGAGTTGAGAGAGGAGGGGCTGGAATTAAGGGATATGGCAGTTTTATTCCGCTCAGGATGGCATTCTAATGATCTGGAGGTAGAGTTAGCCAGCCGTAATATCCCTTTTGTTAAGTACGGAGGCCAGAAGTTCGTAGAGGCAGCCCATATAAAAGATATAATTTCTTATTTACGCATAGCATATAACCATCTTGACCAGGTAAGCTGGCTGCGTGTTTTGCTTTTAATCTCCGGGATAGGGCCTAAGGGCGCAGAGAGGATAATCAGCCTGATTAATTCCAGAGAAGGACTGAATAAGGAGCTATCCCTGCATAAGAACTCAGAGGTATCCAGGCTTTTCGGGCTTTTAGGTTCAATAGACCTTCAGCGGGATAAACCTTCCCAGATAATCGAATTATTTCTGGAATATTACCAGCCTCTTTTGAAGAATAAGTATGATGATTTCCACAAACGCCTTAATGATTTAGACTCTTTCTTACATATCGCTTCTCGTTACGAATCACTGGAAGCTTTGCTTGCGGATATGGCCCTGGAGCCTCCAGAGAGAAGTATTGTTGAGGGGGGGAGAGTAGATAAGGATGATATGCCGCTTACGCTCTCAACTATACATTCGGCTAAGGGCTTAGAGTGGCATACAGTTTTTATGATTTATCTAGCTGAGGGTCATCTGCCTTCCTATCTTTCCTTTGAAGATGACGATGCAATCGAGGAAGAGCGCCGGCTTTTTTACGTCGGCTCAACCCGGGCAAAAGAAAATTTATTTTTACTCAAACCGAATATTGACCGCTCTCCGAGGAGCTTTATGGATTTGGGCGGTTCGGTATTTACCCAACTATCGCGGTTCTTGGATGAAGAGCATATTTTAACTAATCTGGTTTGCGTAGAAAGAGAAAACGCAGAGAATGACGGCGATTTCTTGCGAATAATGAAAGAGCATTTTCGCGATCAAGAAGATTATTAGTGTTTTTGAAAACGTTTTCCTCTCGCCCGCTTCTCCCCTTGTTTTTGTCCTTCCTATATAGCATACTTTATTGAATATACCGGTAGGAGTCCAATGAAAGAAAAACAAACAAAAATTATATCCATATTTTTGTCGTTCCTTTTGTTTTTACAGCAAGTAGGATTTGCGCAAGTTTCTGCTCAATTGAACATTCCCGGCCACCTTGCTCTCATGCGTGATTCCCTTATCCAGGAGACACACCGCTTCCCGCATTTAAGGTTCATGGAATATAATATCTCCTCAAATGATTTTCAGTTGTTTCTTGATAGTGATAATTTGAGGGACTTAACAGGTACTTTGGCTGAAGAGACCACTAAGCAGCTCCTAGGTTATTTTCTCATCGGGATAAGCCTTCCTAACAGTTCATTTTGGGTTAATTTGCGTCCGGATACCCCGGATAAGATGATCGATTCATTCCTTGAGAATACCGATGTAGGCAAGATATTTCTCGAAGCAGATATTCAGCTCAAAAAAGATACTGCTCAAGCGACTTCTCCTGAGACTCCCGAAGGAAAAGAATATTGGGATAAGATTTACCTGAAGGCCGAAGAATTATTTGCAAACCAAAATGTTACTATCCCTACGCTTACTCGTCCCTGGATTGTCCCGGATGAAATTATTGTCCGTGAAACCGGCCAAAATGCCTATATTTATAAGGCGACCTTAAAGGTCATGCTAGAAGAAGATTATCTTGCGCAAGGCAATGGCGCAGAGGCTGCGGATTACAGCTTTAGCGATAAGCGCCTTAAAGAACTCAATGAATATTCTACCCGCTTACTCAAAGAGAAAATCATTCCAAAGCTTACCAGGGAGATAAATACCTCTAAGCGTTATGCCCAGTTAAGGCAAGTTTACTACTCTTTAATTTTAGCGCAATGGTTTAAGAAAAAGTTTACCGGTAGGAATAGTTTTTACGCTTCCATGATTGACCGCAGGAATCTCACCGGGCTTACTTCAGATAAGGCATGGTCTAAAGATGAATACTTCCGTCAGTACCAGAAATCCTTTAGGGAAGGTGAATATAATTATAAGGTGTTAATGCAGTCACCTTATGCAAGGAAGGTCAGGAGTTATTTTTCAGGCGGTATTGCTATAGGTAATATCAGCGCGATAGCCCAGGTAGTAGCTCCTGGCCGAGGCAGGGAAGTAGCCTTGCCGCAAGGCTTAATCAGTAAGTCATTGAGAGTGACGGCTTCCGGTGGAGAGGCATTAGCATTTAGCCCCATACCTAAGGTAAGTGTTACAGGTCTTGGGTCTTCTATTAAGCCTGAAATTTTACAGGCATCATTAGATGAGGTTGTCTCTATTCTAAGCGCAAAAGGGATAGCTCCTCAACAAGCCAGAAAGGCGATAGAGTTATTTATAAAGGATAAAATCAATAGTTCAAGCAGGGAAAAGATAGTCTTTAGGCCTGACCTTACGCAGGGCCAGTCTAGAGTAAAGAACCTCCTTCTCTTTGATGGGGGGGAGGATGGCTTATCTGTGCTTGATATGCAGGATTTACTCGATATTGTAAATAACTATATAGTTGGTATGGATACCACAGTGCATTTTTCTGTATCCAGTGATAAGATTAGTCCGGACCAGAAAGAAGAGGTCTCTAGAATTGCTGAAGACTTGTCTTCTTTTGTCAAAGGGCTTACAAGAAATAAATTCCTGGATATGATAAGAAAGATTTCCGGCATTACCTCTTTGGCTTGGGATGATTTAGAGAGGGATATTTATATTGACGATTACATATCTGGTTCCCACAAGCATGTATTTAAATTAAGAATTGAAATAAAAGATGGGAGAAGGATATCATTTGCCATTGCGACTAAGATTACGAGCACTTCGGAATCCATAACTTTAACAGAGATGAAGGGTTTGGAGTCGTTGCAGGGCTTACAGAAAAAGCTTGTCCCCATATTTGTTTTTGGCGGTTTTTTAAATGGGCGCAGATGGTATGTTGAAGAGTTTGTCGAAGGCGAGTTAGCCAGCGAATTATTGAAAAGTGGTAGGTTGAGTCTGGCTATGCGCCAGGAGATAATTACTACCCTTTTGGCTATTGCTGT
>JAKQSG010000067.1 GCA_029563245.1 Candidatus Omnitrophota bacterium | reverse complement strand
CTTACCGTATAGTATTACTTCCCTACCCGGCTTAAGGTATTGCTTAATATAAGGCTGGTTAAACCAAACGCAGGAAACCCTTCCGCTTTCGTCGCCTACCTGAGCCTCGGTAATATTAAAACTCTTCCTGCGCCAGGAATTGTGCAAACCCAAAGCCAGAACCTGCGCCTTCACAACCTGTACCTCGCCTTCTTTTAATTGGGATATGCTTACAGCATTAGTGCGGTCCTCGTAGCGCCGGGGAAAATAATAGAATAAATCCAATACAGTATTAATACCGATATCGTTAAAAGCCTTTGCCCTCTTAGGCCCGATACCCTTTAAATACTGGATAGAGATATGCTGCAGGTTATTCATTTTTATTATTATACTATCTTTGAAATCACCTGCAAGAAAAACCTGAGCCAGGTAGCAAAGGGACGGTTCTCCTTAAAATTACCCCTTTACTGCCAATAGGTTACAGCACCTTCATATCCACTTATTTATTTAGCTTAAAACTTTATTTTGATGTTGTTGTAATCTCTTATGCTGCTTGAGGTTATAAAACAAAGAACCGTCCCTTGATTTTTAGGAAGAAATGTGGCATACTTACATTGAAGTTAAGGAACAGACAACTAGGAGGAGCGGTCAAGATAGCGGAAGCTAAAGAGGCCTATCACCTACAAGAAAACCCCGAAGGATTCGGGGCTTTTTTGTTTATTCTGCGTGCGGCCTGGCCTCTGGAGAGCGTCCCCGAAGATTGAGAGCATATCCTGAAGAGTTTTAGCACGAGAAGATTTCTCCCTTAAGGGCCTGACCTTACGAAAACCCCTGGTATACCAAGAAAAAAATTTGCGGAAAATAACTACACCGCTCTTCTCGCCATAAAAATTAACCGAAGCATTGAGATGTTTAACCATGATATTTACAACTGTATTTACCGGAGGGCTGCATGAAGCTTTATCTTTATTCAAATATTCTTTTATCTGCTTGAATATCCACGGGTTGCCTAAAGAGCCCCGGGCTATGCTTAAGCCGTCACAACCTGTTTCATCAAACATCTTCTTGGCCAGCGGCGCTGACAATACATCACCGCTTGCGATAACAGGGATTTTCAGCGCTTTCTTTACTTTCTTTATAACCGAATAATCTACACCGCCGCTATAACCCTGGATTTTAGTCCTGCCATGAATAAACAAAGCGCTGACTCCGCAATCCTGAGCAGATAGAGCCACCTCTCTTGCGTTTACCAACCCCTTATCCCATCCGGAACGAATTTTCACCGTAACCGGCCAAGACGAATTTTTTACAATAAGTTTTAGTATCCGGGCAAACTTCTTAGGTTCGCGCATTAAGCTGCAGCCTTCGCCTCTCCTAATCACCTTTTTAGCCGGGCAGGCAGAATTAAAATCCAGTATATCAAAATTATACCCCCTCAATACATCCAGTGCCCTTAAAATAAACTTCTCTTCACACCCCAAGAGCTGTACACCCAGAGGCCTATCACCTATGCCGCTTGTCAACATAGCCTGCGTTCTTCTGCTTTTATGCGAGATAGAACGGCAGTTAATCATTTCGACAAAACTAAGCTCTGCTCCGAATTCACGGTTAAGCATACGAAAAGGCAGGTCGCTGATCCCGGCCATGGGGGCAAGAATAAGATTAGATTTCAATTTTAAATTACCTATTTTCAGCATATAAAAAGAGGGCCAGGATTAAAAAAAATAATTCTGGCCCTGTCATATTATTATATTATGTAATTTTGATCTTTCTTAAGCGGGTTATTGTTTATCTCTTCCGCTATTTCCCTAGATATGCCGGGTTTCCCCAATTTAGTATACATATAATTTTTATATCCCTCTACCCCGGGCTGGTCATAGGCATTAACATTCAGTAATTCACCTTCAAAGGCAGTGGCCATTTGAAAGAAAAAGAGGAGCGCTCCCCAGTAATAAGCTGATACCTCTGGTAAAATAATCGTGCAGTTAGGGCGCGATTCCCTTACCAACGCCCATTCGGTTGCTTCCTGGGCAAGCTTAATCAACTCAGTAAATCCCTTCCCGGAAAGGATATCCCCCTTAACGGTAATTTTCATCTCGTTCTTAAACTTATCTACCCTTATAAAAGTCACCACCTTGTCATTTTGCCCCTCGATATTATTCTGCTGGACCGAATGCAAATCGCCTGTGCCGCGGCAGGGAATCGGGGTCCTGCCGACATTGACCGCAGTGCCCTTATCTCTAGCCCATTCCTCAACGCCATTATAAGAAACATTGATCTTACGCCTGAATTTTTTACCTAAACTTTCAGCTAAAAGCTGCACATACCAGTCTGCCGTAGACTTTAACCCTTCGGCAAAAGGCATCATTATTGCCAACGGCTTTGACTTTTTCTTATAAAGAATTGTATGTAGCAGCGCATACATATAAGCCGGATTTTTAGCATAATCAGAAATGCTACACTTTTTATCCATATCCTTTGCGCCCTTAAAGACTTCATTTATATCAACGCCTATTATAGCTAAATGCAAAAGTCCCATATTAAACTCCGAATACCTCCCGCCCACACCCTTAAGTAAAGGCAGGCTACGGAAACTAAGGCTATCCCTTGCATTCTCCTGAGTAACCCTTTTGCGCAAAGAACCGGCATCAGGATCTGTTATTACAAAAATTTGTCTCCCATAATTCTTCCCAACCCCCTTCTTTAACCAACCCTCTACAGAGATAAAAGCTGCTTTTGTCTCTGTAGTCTCTCCGGATTTTGAGATCACTACAACAAAGGTCTTTTTAGGATTCAAATTCTTTAATAAGACAGAAATAGTATCCGGGTCAAGGTTATTCCCCTCAAAATAAACACGCGGCCGGTTATTCCTTGATTTGGCAAACTCATTATAATAAGGCACAGCCAGCGCATCCTGCGCTGCCTTTAGCCCTAGGTAAGAACCGCCGATACCCAAGAAAATAACATTATAATATTTCCTGGCGATCTCATCTCCAAGCTTCTTAATGGTCAAGACAACCTTGCTTTTCTGATAAGGCAGGACCATCCATTCTAAACCCAGATTAACCCGGTTACGGGAATCTTGAGCCAATCCCCTTAGATGATCATGCCCGGAACTGATATCCTTGGCCATCTCCAGAATATCATCCTTCCCTACCCCATGGGCATTGCCTACATTGATGTCCAACATATTATTAAAATCAAACCTTATCTCTTTCATAATTCCTCTTTCTTTTAAAAAAAACGCCGGGATAACCTTTTACTTTAGGGAGTGCCCACGCTTTTAAAACTACTTTTGAATAATTTTAAGGGTAGTACGCACACCATCCTGCCAGGGCCAAAGCATAGCAAATATAGAATCCTCGCCCTCGCTCTTAAAATAAAGGGTCTGGCCGGGCATTATCCCCCCAAAACCTTTTATCGCCTCCTGGGCCTTAAAATCAAGCCTGTTCTTGGATGGCCAGGCAGGCTCCCCAAGAAACTTCTTCAACCTCTCATTAAGGCCGTTAATTTCATCTTTAACAAGGACCCCTTCAAAATAGTTATCGCAATCCGTACGCAAGGTTTCAAAAGAAACTTTCTTTACTTCCTCTTTTATATTATTAAATTCCATAACAGGCTCCTTCCCTGAAATTATTATACCATGCTTTTTATAAAAATAAATACGGATTAAGGTAATTAAGCTATGGACGGACTACCGATTCTACGAAATCTGCAACCGCAAACTTATTATTCCCGCGGACCTCCTTAAAACAAACCCCTATCCTATGTTCTTGAAACTCAGTTATAATATTTGATCTTACCTGGCCCAGAATCTCCACCGGATTGGATAAGCTTATAGCCCCCGAATAATTACTCTTAAAAAGATACAACCTTATCAAAAGATCGCTCCAGACAGGAAGATCGTATCTGGTTAAAAAAGCTACTCCTCCTGCGCTGATGTTCAGCATCGTGGCCTCTACCTCCTTGTCCCCGGTAATATACCTGCTGGTAAGGGGCCCCTCTATCTTAAAATATAACCCTAAATTTACCTTGAGCCTTTGGAACCTCCTTCTATCTTCCCAGCCAAAGCAGCCGTAGTCCATTTAGCCCTCCTTAATAAAAAAGCCACGGTATTAAAGCTTCGAATTCTTTCTTGAAGCTTTATCCGTGGCAATACACTACAAAAGAAGTATACAATAAAATCAGCTAAATTTCAAGGCTACCTGCTATATTCAGTAAATTCAAACCCGTGCTAAGATCAATATCCTTAGAGGCCTTAACACCCTTAAGCTCAAATACAACCGCTTCTATAACCAGAAACACCTGAGACTTACCACGTACACACCCTGTAAGGGCGTTATTCTTCTTTCCCATAGAGCTATGAATATGTATCTGCGGCCCTTTTGAATTCGTAAAAATAGTGCCTATCCCCATAACTTCCCAGCCGCCGCTGAAAATAACTTTATTCGGCCTTGGAGGTATAACGGGCTCTTTCGGCCCGGTAACTAAATCCCCCTGTCTCAATGCCCCGATAAATATTATTGTTGCCGCTTTCAGGCGCTCTTTCCTGGTAAATTCCGCAAGCTTATCCAAAAGGATATCCTTATCATTGAACTTCAGGACAAAGATTCTGCCTATTTTACCACAGGTATATTTCATATGCTTTCCCCGGTAACTTAAACCTTACAACTACATCCTTTACTCTTAAGTATAGCTAACTGTTTCTTAATTGAGTCCAAAAATTCATCCTGCCTTAATTTGCCCTTAGCAAGGCTCTTATCAAGGCAACTAAAATGCCGATAACCCCTTTTTTTTAACTCCTTAACCAGATTTTCATGCCTTAAAAAAAGGGCCTTAAGCCTGCCCTTCCACCTCAGCGTCTCTGGATGCCTGGAATACCCCTTCTTGCCCTTGGTGATTACTGACCATATGGCGTGCAACTCGCGGTGCTCTCCTAAAAGGTGGTTCCGGCAGAGTATACTTGGCGGAATATCCCAAATACGCAAAAAACCCTTCTTTCTATTTCTTTAAATAAGCCTTAATGATCTTCTGATCAACCTTAGGCCTGTCAGAAGATCCCGTCTCAACGCCCTCTATTTTCTGCACAACCTCATAGCCTGAAATTACCTCTCCGAAAATAGTATGGCGCATATTTAACCAGGGGGTCTTGGCGGTTGTAATAAAAAACTGGCTGCCGTTTGTATTAGCGCCGGCATTAGCCATAGCCAATATTCCCGGGCTGTCAAATTGAACGCTTGGGGTTACTTCATCCTCAAAAGGCCTTCCCCAGATAGACTCCCCCCCTGAGCCGGTACCAGTAGGATCTCCACCCTGGATCATAAATCCCTTTATAACTCTATGAAAGATTAAACCGTTATAATACCCTTTTTCAATAAGCTTAGAAAAATTTTCGCATGCCTTTGGAGCAATCTCAGGCATAAGCCTAATCTCAATTACACCCTGGGTTGTTTCAAGAATAACAATATCCTTATCCATTGCTAAAACTCCTTGGCTGGGTTGGTTGATAATAAAAAGACAAAATAAGAAAGACAGCAGCCCCCTCATCGCGCCCTCCGTTTTTTTGCTTTCCTGATATTATTTTTATGCAGCGTGCACAAAACGCTGGCAAAGGAAGAAAGCTTGCCGTCTTCATAAGGGAATTCTATGCATGTTACAGGCTTTAACGCATAATCGAACTTGTGCACCCTACAGAGGCCATCGGGGTCAAGAAAAACACAGGGGTTATCTTCAATGCTCGTCCCCACCCTAAACCCGGAAGGAAAAGCTTTATCTATCTCCAGGTGGAAAAAATCACCCTTGATGCCGGCGGATATTATCTTTTTTGCTTCCTCCAGGTCAATCCAGGCCCCAAACCTGCAACAGTCAGACTGGTTTTCACATTTATGGCAATGAATCTTGGGCAGTGTTTTTTTCTTCTTTGTTTTTTTCATAAACTATTATATACCTCCGTTTGTTTATAAAGGAAACCCTATATCCTCAGTAATGATTTTACCGCAGAGTTTCTTTCCCAAAGCCCTAACCATCCCCTTCTTTTCAGCTATAAAAGTAACGGTTCTATCCGCCTTTATAGAAACACCCAAAACCCTGCCGGTATCAGCATCAAGGCCCGAAGGGATATCTACTGAAAGTACATAGGCCTTAGATTGATTAATAGCAGTAATTATATCAGCAAAGATTCCTTTAACCAAACCTTTTATTCCAACCCCTAAAAGCGCATCCACGAT
>JAKQSG010000104.1 GCA_029563245.1 Candidatus Omnitrophota bacterium | reverse complement strand
AATATCCCATATGCCTGCCGGAGACAAGTCTGAAGTTAGTAGGCCTGGTATGAAGGTAGTTTTTGACGGGGTGATTTATGTCCCCAGGGCAATTGCTTATAGTACGCATGCTGCATACGGAAGCCGCTTTGTTGAACCGTTATCTCTGGAAAACCCGCAGGTGCTTACAGAGAGAACAGAGATAGAGTTTACCGGGGAAAACCAGGAGGTGCTTTCGCGTATCCGGCTTGAACCTCCGGCAGTTGTGAATTGGCGTATTTCCACAACTGGTGAAAGATATGCTGAAATTATCGATTTTGCCAGAGACAGAGGCAAGGATGCAGGTATAAGGATAAGGACTATTGCTGAGGAGCTTAGCAATATCCCCGCGATCGGTGTTTTAGATAGCTCCAGAGAAGCGAGGGTTGAAGATTTAAAAGCTAACGGTTCCATAGATAGCCAGGAGGAGAGGTTTGCGGCCTTAAGGTCACAGATGCATTCAGGGTTAAGGTCTTATTGGAAAGGTGTTCTGGATTTATATTATACCACTGAGGCAAGCCTTGCTTTAAATAGCCTTTACGAAGAGGTCGCCCGTACTTCAGTCTCCTTCGAAAATATGCGCAGGTACGCGGATAAACTTTATAGTATAGATAGAATGCGCCAGCAGGCGGAGTTTGATCTGGATAGGGCAAGAGTGTTTGTTTCAAGTCAACTCGAGGAGGCAAGGGCAAATGTTACAGAGGCAGAAGGGTTATATAGGGCAAATCCTGTTGACCCAAGCCTCGAGGCAAACTATAGAGGAGCGTTAGAGAGAAGAGATGCTCTACAGGCAAGGTATGATTCTTTGGATAATGTAACTATGGATTGGAGTAATGATCCACAGTCAGCAGCCCAGTCATGGAATGATTTCTCCGTTGATACCTTAAATTGGAGGCTGGAAGATAAAGATACAGCCGGTACAGAGGGAGCGCAGGAATACCTCGCTTGGAGAAATGAGGTAGCGCAGGCAAGCATCGAAAGTATGGTTTATCTGAATGGAGCAAATGCTTCGGCCATATCCAATATGCGCAGGGTTAATTTAGCCCAGTTTGATTTATTAAAGGCAAAGCGCATAGTTGAAGCGAGAGTTGATTCTATCCGCAGCCAGGGCGAAGGCCTGCGCAGGTTTGCCGCGGAGAATCCTGCGGTCGGCGCGGTTTACACCTTAAGCGAGGAACAGCTGGCTCAGCTAGCCTTAACTTCCGATAGAAGAGTAGAAAATCTGGCTATTCTCGATGATCAGGCAATGGGAAATGTTTTCTGGACGAGAGATTTTATGCGCGGTTTAGGATTTAATATCGACCTGGGCGCCTGGGGTATGCAGGAGGTTAATAGTGAAGGAAAGGTTGCCTGGTCTTCGGGCGGGCCGTTCTTATTATTACGTAAGGAAGGCGATAATTGGAACATAATCTCTAAGGCGGAGTTTACCCAGCGCTACAGAAGAGAGCAGTTAAGCCAGGACGAGGATAATTATCGGGACGTAAACGAATATAGGGTTGTCTTCCTGAACAGCCTTGGTTTTAGCCCAGATAAGAGCTGGTATTTTGGTTATACCGGAGGCTTTGATTTTAACCTTGACGGAAACGGCAATATAAATAACGTCCACAGTATAGATATAAAAAGAGAGTTTGATAGCGGTTTCTTTGTAGACGCCGGCGCAGCTTATTCTGATGCCGTCAGCAGAGGTAATGACAGTTTAAGTTGGACGGAAAATAATACGATACGCCTTCAGCCTACCGGAGTAGAAGGAAGAAATACTGTTTCTCAGGCTGAGATAGGGTTAGGAAGATCAATACGCAATAGGAAAAACGGCGATCAGGCAAGAATATTTATGCGCTGGCTTGAGGATGACTCGGGCCAGTTCGGTTATAACAGGCTTTTACCCGGGGCAAGTCTTAAATACAGCCTTTTTGATTGGCTCCAGGCCTCAGGAGAGGTTACTCCGGATACTTATAGCGCAGCAGTAGATATCAGGCTGCCCCGCGGAGCGCGCATTACCGTAGGCCATGACCATACTATTTACGATAAAGAGGTATCTTCGATTAGCCTTACTCTACCCATAAGGCGTAATGGTATGAGTCTTACCGCAAGGGCGCAGTTAGCTAGCCCTGAAGGGAAGTTCGGCGCAGAATTACGCCTGGCTAATATATTCTCCTTAAAAGAAAGAGAAAACCTTCAGGTTCCGGAGGTTATCTATCCTGAAGGCGGAGATGAGATTGTCCGTACGGTAACCGAGCGTTTGGGATCTTCTATAGTTAGGCCTGCTAGAAGAGTTAATTATCCTAAAGCTCCGCAGGCCTTTGGTAACGCTTCCATGTTCATAAGAAGAGGCGGAGCAAATACCGTAACCCGTTTTCATGTAAGTTACCCCGATGAATATATAGATAGGTTTGTTCAGATGAGAGAAGAAGCAGGCGGAAGGCTTCTTGGCGTTAAATATTATGCTGACGGAAGGGAAGCTGAGGCTTTAACCGAAGAAAATTACGCGAGGATTGCGACTTTACGTGGACTTATTTCAAATCTTCCGCAAGGTATGTTGGAGAGGATGGGGATATTCAAAGAAGGCGAATTCTATTACACAACCGTAAAACACGGCGAAGAAGAATTAAGGGTGTATCTTAATATGAGCGGCTTGGATAGCGACGGAAAAGGAATTTTAAATGATGCGGCTTTGGATACCTTGATTCTACCTTTAGGGAATAACGGTTTTGCTATTGTCGGGTTGGAAGAAGAAGGGGTAAGGAAAGGATTGGCTGATGTTGAGGGAGTGGGGGCGTTAAATTCTGTTTCTGTTGGGGTTAATGACAGTATACAGGTGATTAATCGCAGCTTAACCAGGGCCAATCTGGAGGAGATTGTATCCGGCGGGTATCTTTACGGAGTAAGAGATGGAGAGGAAGAGGTTGTTCTTAAAGTAAGAGATTACTCCGGCATAGGAGAAGCTGTATTAAATTTAGGGGCAGAAGGCCAGCGTGTTATCCAGGAGAGAGAGAATAATTCTTTTGCCCGCCTGATTGAGCGCTCTAGCGGAAGGACGGCGTTCATAGCTGCGCAGACAGATATGCCTCTTACCCGAAAGATGTATCTTGAGCAGGCCAAAGATTCAGTGACAGGCTTTAATTTGAGGGAAGCTACTCCTGAAGAGATGCAATCCGGAGTTAACGTCGTGGATGTAGTGGTAACTGAAAGAAGCGCTTACCTTGTGGATTATAATCCGAGGTTCTCAAGGGCGGAGGCGAGAATCGAGTTTCACTCTCAGGTAGTATTTTTAGATGTATCAAGCGAAGCCCTTCGTGAAGGAAGGATAGATTATCCTGATTTCTATAGAATCCAGCCTTTAGGGGTGGATTTACCGGCTAGGCCGGCATCTGGCCAGTCTCCTATATTCAATGAGGCTGTAATGCAGCCGGCATTAAAAGCAGATACTTTGGTGACTCGCGATGACAAAGGCGAAATAGAACATATAGTTTCTTATTCGCCTGCATTAAGCGCATTCTTTGATTGGGCAAATAGTTCTGCTTATGCTTATCAGATTATTCCGGGCGAGGGTGTGCGTATAAATCCCGCAGGAGATACAAGCCTTATTAGCGAGTATCCGCAAAGGGCAGTTAAATTGTTTATAGTAGGGAAAGGCGCCCGAAACCAAGAATATACCAGGAACATAACTGAGCTTGCTGCAAGATGGGGCATGACGCCGGAAGCATTTGAGAACCATTTTGGCGGTAAAGGAAACTCAAGCGGTGCGGCATTTGATATGCAAACATCCGGATTGGTAAATTATACGGCTTTTGGTTATGACGCTCTTAAGGAGAGAAGGGCCAATAATTATTTTGTTATCGGTTCGGATTGGACAGCGTTTATTTCTCCTGAGGAACTAGTCAACTATCACGCAGAATTAGTAAATCTTGGTGCCAGGGTTGTTAAGCTCGATGGTGAAGGCGAAGAGGTTGAAAGAGTTTATCTAACCGGTGACTTGGCGACTTCCCGCATCGAAGTAGTTAAGGGCGTTATT
>JAKQSG010000023.1 GCA_029563245.1 Candidatus Omnitrophota bacterium | reverse complement strand
AGGGATCTGGCCTATACTGCTGAGAAGGATTATAATGATATTGTTGATGGTTTAGGTTTCAGGCGCATGGACTTTTGGAGTTGGGATAACCGGGCAAGAATATACATTTATTCCGATGCCCGGGAATACCAGAGGGAGACCAGCAGGGAGGATTGGTCCAGGGCAGTAGTTTTTGTGCACACCCGCACTATCAAAAGCTTTATGGGCCAGCCGGGTTTTTTTGATTCTATCCTGCCGCATGAGATGACGCATATAATTTTCAGAGAATTTGTAGGTACAAAGATTGCCTTGCCGCTTTGGATAGATGAAGGGGTGGCAAGCTCTCAGGAGAAGAGCCACCTTCAGGGGAGGCTTAGCTTTGCCAGGAATTTAATCGAGCAGGGGAAATATATTGATTTTGATAAATTTTTTCAGATCTATAGGCTTGTTGATGTGCAGCCCCAGGCCTTTTATTCTCAATCAGCTTCTATCATTGTTTTCCTATTGCGCCGTTACGGAAAAGATCGATTTGTTGAGTTCAGCCGTAAGCTGCGCGATGGAACGCCTTGGGATAAGGCCCTGCTTAGCGTTTACAGGTTTAAGGACATCAGCCAGATGGAAGATGCCTGGAAAGATTTTAATAAATAGGGACAGCGACCTTTTTATTTGCAAGCTCTTTGATAATTTTGCTTAAATTCTTGAGTTAGATTCTCCTCCTTGCCGCGTCTATTAATAGTAAGGATAATAGATGAAACAAGGCTTAAGAAGGAGGGGATTGATATGCCAAGAATTGCCAGAGTGGTAGCGGTGGGATTGCCGCATCATATTACGCAGAGGGGTAATTACCAGCAGGAGGTATTTCTCAGTGTAGATAACCGGAAGAAGTACCTTTCGTGGGTTAAGAAATACAGCTTTAAGTATGGTTTATCTATTCTGGCTTATTGTTTGATGCCAAATCACGTTCACTTTATAGCTGTTCCTAGCAAAAATGATTCATTGGCTAAGACATTCAATACTGCTCATATGTGTTATTCGCAGTATTTTAATAGCGGATTGAATCAGCGCGGGCATCTTTGGCAGGGGCGATTTTATTCCTGTGTATTGAATCAATCGCATCTTATACTTGCTGCTCGCTATATTGAGCGTAACCCTGTGCGTGCGGGGATTGTGGATAAGCCGTGGGATTGGCAATGGTCAAGCGCTGCCAGCCATACGAACCGTAGAATTGATGGGTTACTTAATGCTTATGAATTGCTTAAGCTTGTGGATATGTCAAGTGTTTCATGGGAGAAATATATTGATACAACGGAAGAGGAAAGTTTCTTGCAGAATATAAGAAAACATACATCTACCGGTCGTCCCCTCGGGGCGGCTGAGTTTGTATTGAGAGGGGGCGGCCGAAAAAAGGTCGCTGTCCCTATTTAAGGAGGGTTTTGAATATGCAACAGGATGTTAACATATTAGTAGTTGAGGATGACCCAAAAACTGCGCGTTTGCTTGAGTCTACGCTGCAGTCGGCTGGTTATCATGTCTGGATGGCTGCTGATCCTAATGAAGGGCTCAAACTTTTAAGTTCCAATACCTTTCCGGTAGCGATTACGGAGTTACGTTCTTTAAAGATGAGCGCCACACAATTTACCCGCGAAGCTAATAAGGTTAGCCCGGGGACCCATGTCATTGTGGTTACGCTTTATTCCTTGATTAACAGCGCAATTGAGGCAATGGAGGCAGGGGCTTACGGGTATATCACAAAAC
>JAKQSG010000020.1 GCA_029563245.1 Candidatus Omnitrophota bacterium | reverse complement strand
CCCACATAACTAGCCACTCCCGGGAGGCAATAAAGGATCCCGCGCGGGTTGATAGTAATGCCTGCCTCGGAGGCCCTTAACGGTGGAATAGAATTTGCCACCGGGAGATAAGGGTCTATACGGATATATGCCGGGTTTATCTTAAGCAGGAGATGGATCATGGTAGTATTTCCGCTGCAGACAATACAGGTAAGGTCATTTAAGCTTACCCCGCACCCATCAGCCAATTCTTTAATCATCTGGTTTGCGGTCCCGGTTACAAGATTATGCAGTTTTTCCAATCCCTCCTCTTTCCCGGAATATATAATACGGGTAATGACATCTGCCCCGAAAATAGCCTGTCTGTTATAAGCTATCCTGGAGCCTAAGATATCACCTTTATTTAAATTAATAAGCTGTCCGGATATGGTAGTTGTCCCTATATCAAAAGATAAACCGAAGTTGTTAGAAGAATTATCCTGCGGCTCAATGAGGATTATCTCAAAACCGTTGTTTTTCTTAGCCAAGGTAACCGTTATCTTCCACCCGCAGCTACGAAGCAACTCGCCGAGTTGCCTTATATTAAAAAGATTAGCCTGGACAGGTGAAATACCGCTATCCTTACTGATGGCGCGGCAGATACGGTCTAAATCGCTTAAGGTATCACCATCATCTAAGGCTTGAAGGTCTAAATATAATTTCACCGATAAAGGGGCAGGTTTAAAACTGGGCCCGATGGCGTTAATAGGCCTAAACTCAACCTCCTGGCTTGCAAAGGCAGCATTTTTTATCTGTGGGTCAAGCTCCAACCTGGACTCTAAAGGAATATCCACCCTAAGGTCTTGGTGTATTCTACTGCCGCAGGCTAAAGAGATCTTTCCCTTACCATCTTCATCAATAATCATTACCTTGCATTTTCCGCAAACTCCATCACCAGCGCAAGGAGAGTTTATGTATACGCCGCAGGATATGGCTGCAGAAAGAATAGTAGTACCTTCAGGCACTTCGGCAATTTTATTATCCGGATAAAACGTGACTTTATACTTATTCATTATACCTTATAGGTTTTTAAGAAACGAGGGGATACCCGCTGCCTCTTTAGGGCCTACGATTACCTTAAAACCCGATTCATCTTCCAGGTCTCCGCTCATTACCGCTACATAACCGGGGATAATCAGGCGGTTATGTGCTACAGTTTCTTTCACCCCGAACTTATTCAAAGAATCGGTTATACTCCGTGGAGTAAATTTTTCAGCAGCCCAAGCCGTTAACACTGACATGCCTTCGGTATCGACGCTTACGATATAAGAAGGCACCTTGCTAGCCTCTACTTCACCTAAGACCGTAAAATATGAAAGGGAAAAATTCGTGGTAACTAATACCGGAGATTTATCATCTACCTGTCCTACCGGATAAAGCTTAGGCTCAATCTGAAGAGGTTTCTGCGGGTCAGTATAAATATTCTGCCTTAAGGTAAGAAGAGAAAGTACCTCATAAGGATGAAAACCTCTGATTAAAACTATGCCGGAATATTTAGCAATATACGTAGCTGCCTCCTGCGCCTCTTCAAAAGGATCAATATTATCGACAATAGTTAAAGCAGGATAGCCAAGGCTTCGATTATTCTTCTTAAGCGCAAGTCTCCTGGCCTGAGTTAACCACCAGATACGCTCAGGGATCGTTTCTCCCTTCGCCTCTATAATCAAATCAGATATGCCCAAATTGCTTAATTCCAAAATCAGGGAAGCAACAGCATTTAAATCATCGGCTGAGATTACCAAAACAGCATTATAAGTCTTAGCTAATTCTGCCAGATCCTTAAGGTCTTGTTTTTTAACAGGATAAATCAGCACCCTTCTTTCCTTTAATATATCCAATGCTGCCTTTAACGCCGAGAGATCCCGGGCTATAAGAACCAACCCCAAAGAGGTATTAGCGCAGGCCAGTTTAACCACCTCGATAAACCTGGAAGGATCGCCCTTTTGCTCCAAGGCGATAAGATTAACCTTAAGGATTTGACCAACCCGCTCAAACCTCAAAGCATTAATTTTATCAATTCTGCCCTTAATCTCGACATCCCTTAAGCTGTCCTCAATTATAAAACCTATCCCGCAGGGATGATGGAATTTTTCCTCATGCCGGAACATAACGCTTTCATTGCCTATCTCAAACTTCTCTTCGCCGTTGCCTAATTCAACAAGCCTTATCGGAGGCTGGGACTGCGATTCCAGAATAGCCTTCGACTCTTTACTTAGATAAGGACACCTATCAATACCGGCAGCCTTTTTAGCCAGCTGCATGGCAAAGGCTAGGCAAGTAGAAAACCCGCACTCCCGGCAATTGGTCTTCGGTAATAATTTATAGATGTCTAATCCTGATAAAGCCATAACCTATTTTACTCCTTAACAAATTAAATTCTTAATCTTATTTTTAAAGAAAGGCTATCCCCTAAATATCACTACCAACAGTAAAAAAATAAGCAACCCTGATAAAATATAAAAGTCATAAAAGTAGAAGAAGTCGCTTATCTTTTCTTTCAGTGAGCTAGGTTGAGGCGGGGCTGTTTTTACCAAAGACGGGTGCGATGATTTCTGGTAGTCGTAAATCTGGTCTTTCTTAAACCGCAGGAAGACCCCTCCAACCTTATAGGCAGGGATAACCCCGGCCTGCGCCAAATCCATAACCTCTTTTTCGGAGATGTTTAAAAGTAAGGACACGTCCCTAACCGTCAAAAGCTTTTCTTCACTCATTTATTTACTCCCTATCTATTTGCCTATCTTGCCCGAGGCAACCCAGGAATCAATCGCCTTTCTCTCAAATCTCCACTCGTTGCCTTCCTTGTGCCCGGGGACCTTACCGGCATTTGCCCAATCCATTATTGAATTAAGATCCACCTCTAAATATTTTGCCAGCTCGTCGGCATTTAGAAAATCATGCAGCATAGAACATCTGCCTTCAAAGAGGGCGCCTTCGGCTATATTTAATCTCACGGGGTAAATATCGCCCTCTACTACTGCCGTAGGCAAAAGGGTCAACCTTTCCCTGGCGATAATCTTCCCCTTGACCTTACCACCTATAATTATATTATCCCCTATCATATCCGCATAAACCTGCGCTGTAGGACTAACAGTTAAATTTCCTTTTGTCTCCAGGTTACCTTCGAACTTACCGTTAATCCTTAAATTAACCGGATCCTTAAAACTAAGGGTACCCTGCATGGAGGCATCAACATCAAGAATCTTCACTTCCATTTTCTTGCTAAAGGCCATCTCGCACCTCCTTATTATTTAGACACCTTCTTCGATTCTTTAAAGAAAATATAATTCTCTACGTACCTTAAAAAGAAAAGGACAATCAAAGTTAAAAAAGTGACATACACTGCCGCCCTCTTAAATCCGCATCCCGAAGCTAAACCTATCCCTGCCACAACCCAAAGGCTGGCGGCAGTAGTCAATCCCCTGACTCCTTCTCTATCGCGGATAATCGTACCTGCACCCAGAAAACCGATTCCCGTAATCACCCCGGCCGCGATACGTGAAGGATCCAGATTAGCTGCCTCTTTATATATATCAAAAACATACAGTGATGTCAACATTATAAGGCAGGACCCCAAAGAAACAAGTATGTGCGTACGTAGACCTGCTGTCCTCTTATGCAGCTGTCGCTCTAAACCTATAAGCCCGCTTAAGACAACAGCCAGGATTAAACGCGTTATTACCTGTAAATCAGTAAGCATGCCTGCACCCCCTTGCATTTATCAATTCAACTGAGCGTTCAAATAGAGATTAGACCTGTGTCCTTTTTTAAATAACTCCGACCCTAATCCTGCGACCATCGCCGCATTATCCATACATATCCCCAGCGAAGGCAGGTGGCATGCTAACCCCTCTTTAACAGCTGCACTAATAAACCTTTCCCTTAAGGACTTATTAGCCACTACCCCTCCGCCTAAAAGTAAAGACTTTACCTTCTTCAACTTACAGGCTAAGATTGCTTTCTTAACCAAAGTTTCCACTACTGTATGCTGAAAAGAAGCGCAAATATTCCTGATCTGCTTATCCATATCACTGCATCTAGAAGCCTCCAGCTTTCGGATATGGTATAAAACCGCAGTCTTTATCCCGCTAAAACTAAAATCCAGCTCGTTTTTTGTTCCTGAGCAGTTGAATTTTATACTATTGGGGTCTCCTCTTAAGGCCAGTCTTTCAATGAGAGGCCCGCCGGGATAGCCCAGCCCTAAAATTTTCGCCACCTTATCGAATGCCTCTCCGCAGGCATCATCATAAGTCTGTCCTAGGGGCTCTATCCTATCAAAATCACGCACATAAAACAGGCTTGTATGACCTCCGGAGACGACTAAAGCCACAAAAGGTAAGTTTATAACTTTTCCTTGTAGAAAATTTGCATAAAAATGGCTATGCACATGATTAACTCCTAGGAGCGGAATTCCTAAGCTCAAGCTAAGGGATTTTGCGAATGAAATACCCACTAAAAGAGAACCTAATAAACCCGGGCCGCAGGTAACACTGATTAAATCAATATCTTTCAACTTTACCCTCGCATCCTGTAGGGCGCTTGCCGCAACTTCAGATATTGTCTCAAGCTGCATACGCGAGGCAATCTCGGGGATAACCCCTCCGTATTTTTTATGGAACTTGATGCTGGAGGCAACCTCATTAGACAGCACCTTTCTTGCATTCTTTACCACCGCCACAGAAGTCTCGTCGCAAGAAGTCTCTATCCCTAATGAAATCATTGCACTATCTCCGAGAGAAATACAAATTTATAGCCTTCCTTCTCAAACTCGGGGATAACATCCCTTAAAACCTCCAAGGTATTTCTACGGTCATGCCCTATGCCGATGGCATAACCCTTAAGCCTTGCCTTATCCCTCAGTATATAAAGCTGCTTTTTTATGTATTTAGGGTCATTTTTATTATCCAAGAATACGTCTCTTTTTGAAAACCGTAACCCATACTTAGAAGCTACCTTAAAACACCTTGAATCCGCAGTAACGTAGCTGTCCAGAAAATATAGTTTACGTTTTTTTAGCACCCGAAAGACTGCCTCCATCGTAGCGGTATCCGATGTAGCCATAGAGCCCGTATGATTAGATACCCCCTTAACATGAGGAATGGAGGAAAGGTCTTTATCAATAATTCCCGCTATCTGCCCTTCATTCATCGAAATTCTTATCGTATTCTTCTCCATAGCCGACTTATCCTTAGGTTCCATCGGTAAATGCAGGATTATCTCAAAACCCTTGCGATGCAAATTCTCGGCTATCGCTCTTGAATAATTAAGATCAGGCAATACCGCTATCGTCAGAGGAGATTTAATCTGTTCTATTATGTGCATATTATTAAAGCTATAACCCCAATCATCCAGAACGATAGCTATCTTGCCCGCAAAAACTTTAGGGGGGATATACCTGGCCGCTTTTTTAGGTTTTTTTATTGAAAAAAGGGATAGAACAACTATGATAACAAAAAGAAAAGCACCTAAGGTAAATAGAAACCTAAGTTTCTCCTTCATATTACTTCAATTCCTGCTGGTAAAAATTAAGTGCCTTCAGAAGGTCAACTGCGCGCATTATATATTTATCTTTTTGATAGTTAAACCCTTCGCCGGCGCTCTCTTCGAGGCTTTCTTTATCTGCCCTGTCGGGTAAATCCTGAAGAGACAAGCCCGCCTCATCCTCCAGGACTATATCCGGTATTACCCCTTTTCCGCTTATCTCTTTTCCGTCAGGGGTAAAATATTTACTGGTAGTCAGCTTAAGTGCCGTACCATCACCCAAGGGGATAACAACCTGCACCGACCCTTTACCGAAAGACTTGCCTCCGATAACTATGGCCCTCTTATAATATTGAAGTGCGGCGGCTAAAATCTCGCTTCCAGAAGCCGATCCCTCGTTAATTAAAACCGCCATAGGCAAATGCAATATCGGCTGCTTTTCGTCGGAAAAATATTCGCAACTCTGCTCTTCTTTTCTCCCGCGGGTATAAACTACAAGCTTTCCTTTAGGTATAAATTTACCCGTAATCTGAACCGACATATCCAAAAGCCCACCCGGATTATTGCGCAAATCTAAAATTAGCGCCTTCGGCTTCTCTTTAGAGAGCTTATTCAAAGCCAGGTTTAAATTATCAAAAGAGTCTTCTCTGAATTGAACTAATTTTATATAGGCTATGCCATTCTCCAGGATTCTCGCTTCCTTAATATCCCTTATCTGGATTACTCCCCTTACTATCTTAAACTCCATCATCTTCTTATCGGATTCCCTGAGAATAGTCAGGTTAACAGCTTCGCCAGGTTTACCGCGCATTCTTTTAACCGCCTCGCTAAGAGTCATGTCCTGCGTGATTTCGTTATTAATCTTTACAATGCGGTCTAAAGGCTTGATGCCTGCCCGCCATGCAGGCGTATCCTCAATAGGGGTTATTACCGTCAGCATCCCCTCTTTTATTGTTATCTCAATTCCTAACCCGCCAAACTTGCCCTTAGTTTCAACCTTAAGCTCATTATAAGTCTCCGGGTCCATAAACTGGCTATGCATATCTAAAGAAGAAAGCATCCCCTTTAATGCGCCATAGATTAAATCTTTAGGATTAGTCTCTTCCACATAATCCGATTGGATCACTGCCAGGGCATCTGAAAAAAGGCTTATCTGGCGGTAAAGTTCATCTTTCTTCTTTTTATCCCCAAAGGATTGCCCAACGGAAACAAATATGAACAGACTTAAAGCAAAAAAACCTAAAGCCATAAACTGCTTTTTACGCATTCAACCTCTCCTTTAATAATTCTCTGGCTATCTTAGGGTTTGCTTTCCCTTGCGATTTACGCATCAACTGCCCTACCAAAAACATCAACGCATTCTCTTTGCCAGATTTATAATCTGTTACGGATTTTTGATTTTCTCCGATCACCTCTTCCATAATCTCCTTCAATGCCTGGCCATCAGAGATCTGAACAAGATTCTTGCTCTTAATAATTTTACCCGGGGCCTCTGCCGTATCAATCATATCAGACAAAACTGATTTAGCGGTTAAATTAGATATTTCATTCCTGCTAAGAAACCCCAGCAGTTCAATAAGGTACGCGGATGAAATATTTAAGCCGGATATGCTTAAGTTACGGTTATTCGCTTCGGCCATTAGCGGTCCGATAAACCAGTTAACTATTAACTTCTTATCCTTACCCGGATAGGCGTTAAAACACTCTTCAGCAAAAAGCGCATCTTTTTTTGAAGCCACTAAGATTTTAGCGTCATACTCCAGAAGGCCGTAAGATTCTACAAAACGACTGGCCTTCTCATGGGGAAGTTCCGGAATACTCTTTCTGATTTCTTCGATCTTTGCGTCTGTGATAATAAACGGTGGGAGATCAGGCTCGGGAAAATAGCGGTAATCTTTAGCCCCTTCTTTAGTACGCATTGAGATAGTCTTCAACTCCTTAGCATCCCAAAGGCGAGTCTCCTGCGTAAGAATCTCACCCGACTCCAATAATTGGGCCTGTCTCTTAATTTCATAACTCAGGGCATCTTTAACTCCCTTAAAAGAATTCATATTCTTTAATTCCGTCTTAACCCCCAACTTGCTTTCTCCTAAAGGACGCAGGGATATATTAGCGTCACAGCGCAAAGAACCTTTCTCCATATCGCAATCAGATACATCAAGGTACTCGATAATACTTTTAAGAGTAGAAAGATACTGGTAAGCTTCTTCAGGAGAGTTAATATCCGGCTGGCTAACTATCTCCAACAAAGGCACGCCGGCGCGGTTAAAATCTACAAGACTACCATCATTTTCATGTACCAGTTTACCCGCATCCTCTTCCATATGCACCCGGGTAATCCCGATACGCTTTAAGCTTCCTTCTGTCTCTATATTTAAAAACCCGTCTAGCGATAAAGGAAGGTCGTATTGAGAAATTTGGTAACCTTTAGGTAAATCAGGATAAAAATAATTTTTCCGGTCAAACTTTGTATATTCCTGAACTTTACAATTCAGCGCCAGGGCTACTTTAATTGCATAATCAAGCGCAGTCCCGTTAAAAACGGGCAGAGACCCGGGAAGCCCCAGGCAAACCGGGCATGTCTGGCTGTTAGCCTCTTTTCCAAACTCCGTAGAACAACCGCAAAAAGCCTTTGTCTTAGTACTTAGATGAAGATGAACCTCTAATCCTATTACCGCTTCGTATTTAGACATATCAGGTTAATTTAGGTTTTAATTTATGCCAATCGGTATTCTGCTCATAGGCATAAGCAAGGGAAAAAATCTTCTCTTCCTGAAAATGCGGCGCTAATATCTGCAGTCCGATCGGCAGTCCATTCTTGGTAAGGCCGCAAGGCAGGGATATACCCGGTATTCCTGCCAGATTGGCGGATATTGTATATATATCCGAAAGATACATCTTCAGGGGATCTTTAACCTTTTCTCCTATTTTAAATGCCGCAGTCGGCGAAGTAGGGGTTAATATACAATCAAGCTCTTTAAAAAGAATATCGAAATCCTCTTTTATAAGCGTGCGGACTTTTAAGGCCCGCAGGTAATAAGCATCGTAATAACCGTGGGAGAGCGCAAATGTACCGAGTATAATCCTGCGCTTAGCCTCTTCCCCAAAACCTTCACCGCGGGTCTTCTTGTACATATCGATTAGATTTGCATCCTTACTTCTAAAACCGTATTGCACCCCATCAAAACGGGCTAAATTCGAGCTTGCCTCGGCAGTAGCAATAATATAATAAACCGGCACTGCATATTCCGTATGCCTGAGAGATACCTCTTTAAATTCTACTCCCATCTTTCTTAAGGTATTTATAGCCTCTTCAACTGCGGCTTTAACCTCTGGGTCCAGCCCTTCAATAAAATACTCCTTAGGCACTCCTACCTTAAGCCCCTTAACATCCTTACCAAGTGCCCTTGTGTAATCCGGGACCGGTAGATTAATGGATGTTGAATCATTAGGGTCATAACCGGATATTATATTCAACAAAAGAGCGTTGTCATACACATCTTTAGTAATCGGGCCTATCTGATCCAGGCTGGAGGCAAAAGCAATCAAGCCAAAACGGGAGACCCTGCCATAAGTAGGCTTTAATCCGACTACCCCGCAAAAAGAAGCAGGTTGGCGTATAGAACCTCCGGTATCTGAACCCAACGCCCAAATCGCTTCATCCGAAGCAACCGCAGCCGCAGAACCTCCTGATGACCCGCCGGGGACACAATTTAAATCCCATGGGTTATGGGTCGGCCCCTGGGAAGAATTCTCTGTTGATGAACCAAAAGCGAACTCATCCATATTGGTTTTCAATTCAAGGCAGGAATGGCCTGATTCCTTTATTCTCTTAATTACGGTTGCATCATAAGGCGGGATAAAACCTTCCAAGATTTTTGAACAACATTGAGTATGAAAACCTTTTGTGCAAATATTATCTTTAATCGCAACCGGAATCCCGGAAGTGATACGGTCTCCCCCGGAAGAAAGCCCCTTAGAAGGCCTAAGATAAGCGTTTACCTTAGGATCTGATTCTTTAATCCTGCCATCCAAAGCTGAATAGATATCTTCGGATTTTATCTCTTTTTTGTTTAAGCCTACTGCCAGCTCATGGGCTGTTAAACTATAAAGGTTTTTATTCATCGGGCTATTCAATTATTTTGGGGACTAAAAAGAATTTTTCTCTCTTTAAAGGGGCGTTGGATAATACGCTATGCGCAGACAAGGGTCCCTTAGGAGAATCGCCCCTTAAAACATTGCTTACCGTTATGGCATGGCTAGCAGGAAGCACCTTATCCACGTTTACTTCCTTTAGCTTGTCAATAAACCCCAAAATATCGCCAAGTTGGCCTGATAGCATATTTGCTTCCTCTTTCTTCAGCTCTATCCTCGCCAAATTCGCCACATATTCTACTGTTTCCTTGTCTATCATCTTCTCCTCATTTTTATTAGTTATTTATAATATCATTCATAACTACAAAAGTCAAATAGTCTAATAATAGGGACAGCGACCATTTTCATTTTTAGAAAATGGTCGCTGTCCCTATTTAAATAAATAATTCTGTGGACAAAAAAAATAAATTAGGTAAAATATTCATAATGTCTAAAATTACCCTTAAGGAACCTAAATATTACCTGAACAAAGAAGGCGAATTTGTTATAGAAAACTATAACTTCTCTAAGCCTTTCTCAAATTTCTTCCCCGGGATAGCGGGAAAGTACGGCATTCCGATGTGGACTTTCTATGTAAACCGCGGCCAATGCATATCCAGTTTTGGGATAAAGGACAAGGACCATGCTATATTGGAATTTCTTCCGGCAAATAGGGCCTGGCAGCTTGTTTCAACCCACGGGTTCAGGACATTTATTAAAATAGACCGAAAAGGGAAAAGCCTTTTTTATGAACCGTTTCATAACGGTTTCACCAATTTAAGTTATAAAATAAATAATAAAATGTCCATATCCCCCTCTGAATTAAGTATTGAGGAGGAAAATAAAACTCTGGGGCTGAAGGTAACGGTTAGATACTTTAACATACCAAATGATAATTACTCCGGTCTGGCAAGAATAGTGACAATAAAAAACCTTAAATTTCCGGATAAAAAAATACAATTGCTGGACGGGCTTGCCCAGATCATCCCTTTCGGAATCAATAACTTCTTCCTTAAAAAGATGTCCCGCACCATTGAAGCGTGGATTAAAGTAGAAAATCTAAAGAAAAGCGCCCCCTTCTACAGGCTGAATGTGGACCCGACTGACCGCCCCGAAGTAATTCATATCAAAGAGGGTAATTTTTATACTGGATTTTCTTATGATCAAGGCCGGCTTAAGATTATTAAGCCTATAATCGACCCGGAGAATATATTCGGACCGGTTACTGATTTTTCTTGCCCACGCTTATTCCTGAGCAAGAAATTCTCTTCCCCTAAAAACGAGATTATCAATAGCAAAACTCCCTGCGCCTTTCTTTATTCCAATTTCACCCTCAAAAAGAATGAAGAAAAAACCTTTTATTCCTTAAGCGGATATATGCGCAGCCTGGAAACCCTTAACGCATCAGTTAAAAGAATTACTACTGCCGGATACCTTGAGGCTAAACGAATTGAAAATATTAAAGTCATAAAGGAGCTTACCCAAGATATAAATACCTGCTCTAGCTCTCAAGAATTCAATTTATACGCTAGGCAAACCTATCTCGATAATATACTAAGAGGAGGCTATCCCCTAACCTTTAATTCCAAAGAAACCTTTTATTCCTATTCCCGTAAACACGGGGATCCAGAGAGAGATTATAACAGATTTCAAATCTCCCCTACCTACCTCTCGCAGGGAAACGGCAATTACCGGGACCTTAACCAGAACCGCAGAAACGATATTTGGTTTAACCCGATGATAAAAGAAGAAAACGTTATCTCCTTACTTAACCTCATACAGCTAGACGGCTTTAACCCCCTGGTATTAAAAGGCAGCAGCTTTATCATTAAAGACGGACAAAAGCTTAAAACCCTGCTGCATAACCTCTGTCCTGAAGAGGGTATCGAAAAAATTGCCTCTGTATTTTCGCAAAAAAGATTCTCGCCCGGCGAACTCATATTCTTTATCGAAGACAACCGGATAAAACTGAACATTTCTTACGATGAGCTGCTGGATATAGTATTCTCTGTTTCAGAAAAATCAAGCGAGGCAGAGCACTCTGAAGGATACTGGAGCGATCACTGGCATTACAATCTTGATATAATAAACAGCTACCTCTGCCTATATCCGGAAAAAATAAAAGAAATTATTTTCGAAAGAAAAGACTTTACCTATTTTGATAATACTGAGGTAGTTAAGCCTCGCAGCGAAAAATACCTGTTATACAACAACCTCCCCAGGCAGTTAAACGCAGTCTCCCAGGATACGGCAAAAAAAGAATTAATCCACAGAAGAAAGGAATTCCCTCATATAATGCGCAGCGAATACGGGCTTGGGGATATTTACCGCACAAACTTAATTAATAAGCTCCTGTGCCTATTGGCCAATAAATACGCCTCCCTTGACCCATTTGGCACAGGCATAGAGATGGAGTCAGATAAACCCAACTGGTTTGATTCGCTAAACGGCCTGCCGGCACTCTTTGGCTCATCGGTATGCGAAACATTTGAGCTAAAACGCCTGGCTATTTTCATAAAAGATAAGCTTCTTGCCGCAGGAATTGAGAAAATACACCTTACCGAAGAAATCTATGACTTCCTAGAAAGCCTTGCGCGCTTAACCGAAGAGTACCTTAAGCAATTATTAGATGACTACAACTGGTGGGATAAGACCCACTTACTGAAAG
>JAKQSG010000010.1 GCA_029563245.1 Candidatus Omnitrophota bacterium | reverse complement strand
CGTTATGTGCTCCTTGCGTTTTGAAGCCCTCAAAGCCTCCACAACCTTCTTCACATCCTGCGTATTATCCTTATTGCAAACCAAGAGAGCATCCGCAGTATCGGCAATCACCAGATCCTTTACCCCCACAGTACAAACTAACCTGTTGCCGCGGCTGAAAACACAGATCCTTCGGCTATTTAAATCCAGCGTATCCCCATCTAAGATATTCCCTCTGGCATCTTTATAGAAGATCTCCTGCAATGCATCCCAACTCCCCAAATCCGTCCAGTAAAATGAAGCCGGAATAAGGCCAATGCGCTTAGAGTGCTCCATAATCCCGTAATCAACTGAAATCGCCTCAATCTTAGGCCAAACCCTTGAGATATCATCCACCGAGTGAATCCACATAAGGCTGGCATACAACTTAGGCAGATACCTTCTTATCTCCTCCAGCAGAACCGAAGCCTTCCAGACAAACATCCCGCTATTCCAATAATAATTTTTGCTCTTAATATATTCCCTTGCCTTCTCTAACTTCGGCTTCTCGAGGAACTTTTCTACCGCAAAATAACCCTTATTCTTAATAAGCTTTCCTTTAACTTTTATGTAACCATAACCCGTGGAAGGCTCAACCGGCTTAACACCAATAGTCACCAATAAGTTTTCTTTAGCGCACTCAACAGCCCTGCTTAACACCCGGTTAAACTCTTCGCGGTCTTTAATGTAATGATCCGCAGGCAAAACAGCTATAACCGCATCAGTATCTATTTTGCTGATTAACTTTGCGCATAACCCCACTGCCGGCGCAGTATTCTTGCCCTCTGGCTCAAGGATAATATTCTCATCCGGAATATTAAATCTTGAAATCTGCGCCTTAACCTCGTAGAAATGAACTTTATTGGTAATAATGAATATGCGTGACGGATTTATCGATCCCTTTATTCTGCTGACCGTTGACTGTAGCAGGCTTTCTTCGCCGATTATCTTCATAAACTGTTTTGGCTCCAATTCGCGCGAAAACGGCCAGAACCTGCTGCCTACCCCGCCTGCTAAAATTACTGCGTATGTCATTTAATCTCCCTCTATCCCTTCGTAAACGGAGCTACCCTTCTTTGTGCTACGGAAAATATTATAATATCCCGAAAGCTTAAACCAAAAACTAAAGGGCTTGTGGGTATCGGAATTAGTAACTTTTATTCTTTTAAGTTCATACAAATCTTTGTTTAGCTTTGCCAGGCCCCTGTTTGTCGTAAAAGCTGCCTTATACCCTGATTCAATAACAATCTTTTTTGCTTTCTCGGTAAAAGCCCCTATAGGATAACAAAAATAATCTACGGGCTTGCCTAACCTAAGCTCAATCAGCTCTTTTGATCCGGCTATCTCTTCTTTAAGTATTTCGTCATCTAAAACATCTTCCAGGCAAACATGATTCATGGTATGGCTGCCAAAAGATATCCTGTGCTGCGACATAATTCTAACCTCATCCCAAGTTAAGTAATCAGGACCCTCACCTATAAATCCGGCAATAATAAAGATGGCAGCAGGAAAACCGAA
>JAKQSG010000147.1 GCA_029563245.1 Candidatus Omnitrophota bacterium | reverse complement strand
ACTTGCCAACTACTCATCCTCCACCTCCTTGTGTTTGCATTGCTTAACTTTCAGTAAATTTATCACAAATACAGGGCTAAGTCAAGGAAAAACCTCAAAACCTTTTACATCATACATTTATAACCATTCCATCATAAGCAGCCTCAACCCTAATCCCGGTTTTCCTGGATAGGCTTTTGGCTAAAAGAATAGGCTTGGCCTTAAGCATGCTCATTCCGAAATGCGTAAGAATTGCCCTCTTGGGCCTTATTGCCCTTATAATCTTCTCGGCATCTGCCAAGCACAAGTGGTCAATCCCCGGCCTCGGATCAGAGAAGACAACTGAGATTATTAAAATATCCGATTTATAAAAATCTTCCAATTTATCAAAATACCTGGTATCCGCAAGAATACCGTAGCTTATATTATTAAGCTTGAATTTTAATCCGTAGGTTTCCACGGTATGCAAATGAGGCATCGAAGATTGAAAGCTAAAGCCGCCCACTTTATGCCTGCCCATCGGCCTTAGAATCTTAATCCCTTCAGGAAAATTACGCACATATTTAAGGATTATTGAATCCTGGCTTAGACAATCACCGGGGCAAAATACAAGCCCCCTTCGCTTAAACCCCCCTTCAGTCATCCCCTCAATCATTACATTGATATCATTAGCGTGATCCAAATGCTTATGCGTTAAGATTATTGCATTTAGATTGGCAGGGTTTAATCTCGGCCTACTAGAAGCACAACGCACAATGGAACCCGGGCCAGGGTCAATCAATACATTACTCCCTTGATAGGATAACCAAATTCCCCCTGAAGCGCGCAATTGATCGATCATTACAAAACGCGCCCCTGCAGTACCTAAGAATTTAATGAAATCTTTGCCCTTACTTGCTACTTTAACCATATCCTCTTTAGCTCCTCATCAATCTTCTGCATCTGGCTATAGTTAACCTTTATTTCGTCAAGGTTGGCCTTGCTTGCTTTTCCAAAAGCATCGTCTTTAATAAACTCTTCTATGCTCATTGTTCTGGCGTGCATAAGCCTGGCAAAAGAAGATACTTCTTTATCGTCGGAAACTACCACTGCATTCCTAGGCCTATCTATCAGCTCTAAAATCCTCTTAATCTTATCGTCCGCGCTACGGCTATAAGAAAAAACAATCCTCAGGCGGCCTTTTTCCAGGCCCTCAATTAAACGGTCCGGGTAACCGTCGAAAACAATCCAAACCAAATTATTTGCATTACCGCAAAGCCCCCTTGATTTGATTAGCCCAACCAAGGATAATCTAGTATCGTGGGATTTTCTAGGTACGGCTCTTATGAATTTTGGGTGATGCGTCACATTGCACCCGTCTATAATGTACTGCAAGGACATAAATGATCCCTCCCAATGCCCCGTAGAAAACAATAAAAGAGAATGAAAGCAGTGACATGGCTATAGCCAGCTGTTTGGCAACCTGTGCCTTGGCAAAATATACGACAAAAAGGCTTTCCCGAAGCCCCAGGCCGCCTATAGCAATAGGTAAAAGGGTGATTGCCCCTATGATAGGAAGAAAAATGAGGAAATATATAAAATTGATCCTAACCCCCAATGACAAGGCTATAAAATAAGCGCTCACCGGGCCTATAAACTGTACCAGGAGAGAAAGCAAAATATTGTATAAAACCAGCTTTTTGCGGTTGCGGAAAAGATGTATCTCGTAATGCAACCCTCTAATCATCTCCTTAATCTTTCCGGCCTTAGGAGTACTTAAGAACTTAGAGACCATATTAAATATAGAAACATTAAACAAGACAAAGACCGTAAAAATAAGTATGGCTGTAATTGCTATGACTGAACTAACAACAACCCTATCCATTACTAAGCCACTTTTGAATATTAACGCAATGATAACAACAATAACAAGCCCAATATATCCGCTTAGCCTATCCAAGAAAACAGTCGCTATTACCTCTTTAGCTTTCTTTGTATACCCGGCAAGATCAGCGGTTCTTATTAAATCCCCTCCTATTGTTGAAGGTAGAAAAATGCTGAAGAAGGCCCCTCCGGAAAAAGAAATGACCAGCCTCTTTACAGGAATATGTATACCGGCAGCCCTTAAAAGCATAAGCCAGCGCACGAAACCGAAGAAATGAACTAAAAAGAAGGCTAAAAAACCAAGAGCCAGAAACAGTTTATCAGCGCTTTTTATATCTACAGCCAGCTTATTTATCTCTATTTTATTGAACTTAAAAAGCAGAGTTAGCAGAAGGATACTGATACCCAGCCTTAAGAATAATACCAGAGCTTTCTTAATGAAGTTCACTTAGCTTAATTTCCTATCGGTTAATCTATTGTAAGCCTCGAGGTACTTCTGGGTAGTCTTAGTGATTATATCTTCAGGAAGCACAGGGGCAGGCAAAACCTTATCCCAATTTAAAGCCTCAAGGTAATCCCTGACAAACTGTTTATCAAAGCTTGCCTGAGGCCTGCCCGGAGCATACTCATTTGCGGGCCAGAAGCGCGAGGAATCAGGCGTAAGCACTTCATCGATCAGGATAATCTCATCATTATAAATACCAAACTCAAACTTAGTATCCGCGATAATTATCCCTTTTGATAATGCATAATCGCTTGCTTTTTTATAGATTGCTATGCTGGCTGAGGCAATTTTATCAGCTATCTCCTTACCGATCAAATCTTCTATATAGGCCTGGCTGACATTCTGGTCATGCCCGACATCCGCTTTAGTAGAAGGAGTAAATATTACCTCGGGAAGCTTATCGGATTCCCTTAAGCCATCCGGAAGGCGTATCCCGCAGACAGATTGTTCTTTTTTATACTCTTTCCAGCCTGAACCGGACAAATAACCCCGGACAATACACTCTACAGGCAGAGGCTTGCTCTTGGCCACCAACATCGAACGGCCCAGCAAATCTTCATGGTATATTTTAAGCTGCTGAGGATATTTCTCAAGGTCTGATGAAATAAAATGGTTAGGAATTAAATCCCTGGTAAAATCAAACCAGAATTTTGAAATAGCGGTCAAAACTTCTCCTTTATAAGGTATACCACATGGCAAGATTACATCAAAACACGATATCCTATCCGTGGAGACAATTAAAAGCTTATCCCCTAAATCATAAACATCCCTAACCTTTCCCTTACGGAATATATTCATGCCCTTAAAATCAGTGCTTGTTAGTACCTGTTTAGCCATTTTCTTTTACCCTCTTCTCCAGATTCTTAAATTCTTCCCATAACTCAACAGGCAGATCTTTTTTAAATTCCTGGAAGAACTTCTTAATCTTTTTTAATTCCTCAAACCATTCGCTTGATTTTACTTCTAAGAGTTTCTCCAGATTATCCCTGGACAGCTCCAACCCAGTCATATCTATATCATCCAACTTAGGTATATAGCCTATCGCGGTCTTTACAGCAGCTACCTTATTATTACAACGGTCTAATATCCATTCCAAGACTCTTAAATTCTCAGTAAAACCAGGCCAGATAAACTTACCGCGCTCATCTGTCCTGAACCAGTTAACATGAAATATTTTAGGAGCCTTAGGCATACGTTTGCCCATATTCAACCAATGCTTAAAATAATGAGCCATATTATACCCGCAAAAAGGAAACATCGCCATAGGATCGCGCCTGACCTCTCCTACCTCACCTACCTGAGCAGCGGTACGTTCAGATGCCATGGTAGCTCCGATAAAAACCCCATGCCTCCAATTGAAGGCCTCATATACTAACGGGGCAACATGTGCCCTCCTCCCCCCGAAAACAATTGCCGAAATAGGTACTCCGTGATGCTGCTCAAGCCTAAAAGAAGCTGAAGGGCAATTTTTAATCGGGACTGTAAAACGGGCATTAGGATGCGCGCCTAAAACAGGATTTCCTTTTACATCCCGCATACCCGGTTTCCAGGGCCTCCCCTGCCAATCTATCCCCTCGGAAGGAGCTTCTTCGTCAGCCCCTTCCCACCACACAGTATTATCAGATTTTAATAAAACGTTAGTATAAATAGTGCCTTTTTTTATAGTATCAATCATATTCGGGTTAGTCTTAGAATTAGTACCGGGGGCGACACCGAAAAAGCCGGATTCAGGATTAATCGCCCATAATGCACCGTCTGAATCAACGCGCATCCAGGCAATATCATCACCCACTGTCCATATGCGATAACCTTTTATCTTTAACCCTTCCGGAGGCACAAGCATGGCTAAGTTTGTTTTCCCGCAGGCGCTGGGAAAAGCAGCTGCAATATATTCTATGTGGCCGTTGGGCTCCTCTATCCCCATGATCAGCATATGTTCGGCTAACCAACGCTCTTTACGGGCGATAAAACTTGCAATACGAAGAGAAAGGCATTTCTTCCCCAAAAGGACGTTCCCGCCGTAACCAGAACCCACGCTCCAAATAGTATTATCCTCGGGAAAATGAAGTATTAACCTTTTATTAATATCAAGCTGGGCCTTGGAATGCAGGCATTTTGTAAAATCATTCTTCTCCTCAAGTTGCCTTAAGACTGGTGTTCCAACCCTGGTCATAACCATCATGTTCAAAACTACATAGCGGGAGTCTGTCAGCTCTACCCCTATCTTACTGAATTCAGACCCTACCGGGCCCATTGAAAAAGGAATTACATACATAATCCTTCCTGCCATTGCGCCCTTAAATATCTCCCTTGCTTTCTTATAGGCAGAACCCGGAGACATCCAATTATTATTCGGGCCTGCATCATGCTTTCTTCTGGTGCAGATAAAGGTAAGGTGTTCCGTACGCGCAACATCATCAAAGGCGGTTCGATGTAAAAAGCATCCCGGCAGTTTATTTTGATCAAGCTCGATTAATTCTTTTGTTTCAAGAGCCTCTCTTTCAAGAAGCCTTCTCTGCTCATCTGTCCCATCTATCCAGACAATCTTATCCGGCTGGCAGAGCTTAGCCATCTTATCCACCCAATCCCTAAGCTTCTTGTTATGCGTATAGATCTTATTCATAGATTCAAAAGATATTTATGTACGGAATCTGCAGCGACTGCCCCGTCGCCGCAGGCGCTGATTACCTGATAAAGGCTCTTTTTTACGCAATCTCCGCAGGCAAATACCCCCTCCTTTGTCGTATGCATCTCTTGGTTAACAATTACAAAACCAGAATCATCCGTCTCCAATATGTTTCTTACAAATCCAGTATTCGGGCTTATGCCTACAAAAATAAAAACCCCCTGACAGGCAATATTTGACTTAAGCCCTGTTTTAACATTTTTAACCTTAACCGACTCTACTTTCCCATCTCCTTCTATT
>JAKQSG010000146.1 GCA_029563245.1 Candidatus Omnitrophota bacterium | reverse complement strand
GTAACGTACCCTTGTATCGATAATCCTTAAACACGGCGGGTCAACCAGTTTGATATCTGAAGGCATCCCTATCTCCATAGTCGCCTGGTTTGTTCCTGGGCCGTTTTCTTTATAGAGTTTTATTACCTCTTCCACCTGGTTAACGTTAAGAGGCATCTCGCGGACCATCTCTTTGCCCTCTACGCTTTCCTTTAGCTTAACTCGCGGGTCTACCAGCCTTTCGCCATAGGTATAATCCTCTGTATCAGTCTTTGTACCGGTTAAAAGATAAGCTAAATAACCCTGGATATAATCCATATCCGTTGGTGCCGGTATATTCATCCCCGCGGGGATTATCGGAATAATCTGGTGCGCAGGCTTTTTAATCCTGACAGAGACAAAATCAAACTCCAGCCTTCTCTGGCCTTCATAGCTACCCTTGGTTATGGTGTAGACATGCCCCTGTTCCAGAATATGGCAAAGGCACTGAAACCAAGCGTCATCCAGATCAAAGGCGTCAATAAAAACCGGTTTAAGAAGTTCTTCTGCCATTTATATAAACTATTTAAGCTTAGCCCTAGCTGTCTGGGCGAAAAGCTTGAAACTTGTAATCATCTGAGATATCGACATATTCTTGCCTATGTAACCGGCGCAACCGTACTCCTTAGACTTTGATATCAAATCCTCATCATACCCAAAACCGGTTATCATAATTACCACTGTTGCGGGTTTAAGCTCTTTTATATTCTTTAGGGCCTCCAGACCGCTCATTCCGGATAGCTTTATATCCATAAGCACAACCTCAAAATCTTCCTTAGCTATCATCTCAACAGACTCCTCTCCTGTTGAGGCAGTCTTAACCAAACAACCCTCCTTCTTAAACAAATCATTAAAAAGTTCCCTTACCGGAGCCTCATCATCAACCACCAGTATTTTATAATTCATGGCACCTCACTTTTTAATAAAAGGAAATTTTAAGGTAAAGATCGTTCCCTTGCCAACCTGGCTCTCAACCACTATAGAGCCATTATGATTCTTGACTATATTATAAGAAATAGAAAGGCCCAAGCCGGTTCCTTCCTTTTTAGTAGAGAAAAACGGCATAAAAATATTCTTTAAGCCTTCGGGCGTAATCCCGCAGCCGGTATCGCTTATCTCCACCAAAGCCCATTCATCGGATATATTGCTTGTTTTAATGGTAAGCACTCCGCCTTCAGGCATTGCCTGGTAGGCGTTAATAAGCAGGTTCAGAAAAACTTCCTGGAGCTGATGCGAATCTCCTTTTATCTTAGGCAGGCCTTTAGCAAAAAGTTTCTTTACCTTTATTTCTTTGACCGGCAGTTTATGGTAGCTTAAGAAAGGCAGGACATTCTTTATAACCTTATTTAAATCAACCGCCTCGGTATTAGGGGGAGTTTTACGGGTGAAACAAAGAAAGCTGTCTATTAGCTTGCGAATTTGTTCTATCTGGGCATTTATTATTTTAAGGCTTTCTTTAAGTTTTTTGCCCAAAGGCTTAACCGATAGCATCATATCCGTTCTACCGGATATTACAAAAAGCGGGTTATTAATTTCATGCGCTATACCAGAGACCAGCTGCCCCACGGCTGCCAGTTTCTCGGACTGAAAAATTTGATATTCCAGCTTTCTTTTCTCGGTTATATCTTTAGCCATAAATATATATCCAGCCATATCTCCGCTGGCATCAATAAATCTGGTTACGGTTAAGCTTACAGGAAAAGATTCTCCTCCCTTTTTAATAAAATATGACTCCAACTCATACTTACCGCGGTTTCTTACCTGCTCTAAGACAAAGGGAAGCTTATAAGCTATATCATCATAGGTATGGAGAGAACTTATATGTTTGAAGATTACCTCATTCCTCTGCCAGCCAAACATATTCTCCGAACCCATACCGTAATAAATTATATTGCCGTCTAAATTCATTACATAAAGA
>JAKQSG010000140.1 GCA_029563245.1 Candidatus Omnitrophota bacterium | reverse complement strand
ACGGTTTAGGAAACCGTTGCTCTATCCTTATGAGCTACAGGGGCATCACCTTATTCTTTAATGGCCGGGAAATTTAATCAGGGAATAAATATCATAACCCTTGAGCTTATCCCTGCCGTTTAAATCAAACAATTCAATCACAAAAGCAATGCCGGCAATTTCGCCTTTTAAGCCTTCAACTAATTCCGTAACCGCTTTTACTGTTCCGCCCGTAGCCAAAAGATCATCGACTATCAAGACCTTATCTGCGGTAGAGATTGCATCCTGGTGGATCTCCAAGGTATCACTTCCGTATTCCAGGGAATAAGTGACAGAGTTAGTTTTAAAGGGAAGTTTGCCTTTTTTGCGCACCGGTACAAAACCGGCCCCCAGCCTGTAGGCAAGGGCTGCGCCGAAAATAAAACCCCTGGCCTCAACCGCAACTACCTTATCAATCTTCTGATTTTTATATTTCTTAACCAGCTTATCGATAGCAGCCTTAAATGCCGGCCCGTTTTGGATAAGTGTCGTCACATCCCTGAACAAAATACCGGGCTTTGGAAAATTGGGTATATTCCTTACATACTTCTCCAGGTTTATCTTTTTAAACATAATCAGACCTCTTCCTTTGTCCCTTCCACAAACTTACGTATCTTCCTTAAGGCAGCCTCTTCTATCTGGCGGATCCTTTCGCGGGAGACCCCCAGCTTTTTAGCTACCTCAGCCAAGGTATGCGGCCTTTTATCTGCCAGGCCAAAACGCATATCCAAAACTTCCCTTTCCCTTTCGCTCATAATCTCCAGAAGGTTCTCCACCCGTTCTTTATCCAGAAGATGCCCTATTGAGCTGTCGGGCTGTATAGCATTTTCATCCTCTATCAGGTCGGATACCTTGCCCTCGCTATCTTCACCGATAGGCGAATCAAGCGAAGACGTTGAGGTGCTCATCCAGAAATTTATCTGCTCAATTTTTTCCTTAGGGATCTTTAATTTCTTGGCAATCTCTAAGTCCGTGGGGGTACGTTTAAGCTTTTGGGTTAAGCGCTCCTTATTCTTGCGCCACTTAGTAATCAGGTCATTCATATAAACAGGGACCCTTATCATCTTACCCTGTTCTGATAAAGAACGGGTAATCCCCTGCTTTATCCACCATGCAGCATAGGTTGAAAAACGGAAACCCTTCCTGGCGTCAAATTTATCTACTGCCTTCATTAGGCCTAAATTACCCTCTTCTATCAAATCCAAAAATGGCGTTCCCAGGCGCATATATCTTTTGGCAATATTAATCACCAGGCGCAGGTTTGACTGGATCATCTTTTTGCGTGCCTGCTCATCACCTTTCTTAATCCTGCGGCTTAAAGTAACCTCTTCCTGCGCAGTTAATAAAGGAATATTGCGAATTTCTTTTAGGTATATCTTCAGAGATTCCATTTTTTTCTCCAGGGGACACTCTGCTGCGCAGGGTGTCCCCTGTTTACGTTATTTTTTCAACACTGCCTGGGCAGCGGCTAAGTTAGCAATCGGAACCCGAAAA
>JAKQSG010000139.1 GCA_029563245.1 Candidatus Omnitrophota bacterium | reverse complement strand
AGGGATTTCTTCTTTGGTACTGATTACGTAGTGGCCACCCTGAATCTTTATAGTATTGCCTTTTACCAACCCGTGAGCAATACTCCTTCTTGCCTTGGTAAGTATACGGCTAAAGGTTTGCTGGGATATGCGCATGGATTTAGCCGCTTCTTTTTGCGGTAGTCCCATATGGTCGCAGAGCCTTATTGACTCAAACTCATCCATAGACAAGCCTGTCTCATCAGGCCTTCCTGGCCTTCCCCTGGGGCTAAATTGGGCTATTTTCGGGTCTAACCGGACAATTCTATATTTTTTAGGCCTGCCTCGAGCTTGCATATTAAATAGATTTACCTGAACTTACCTGGTTTTAACGCCCGGGTTATTTTGGGTACTCACTCATAAATCTCTATTTTTATGGCCTGCTACCCTAAGGTAAACAGGCCAATAATTAAATTTCGTTTTCTTTTACTAATTTACGGTAATATTCGACGCATTTGTGGCAGGTCTTCTTGTTTTCGTGCCACTCTGGATGGTCTTTACGGATTAGATCAAGCAAGTACTCTTCGGTTTTGATGTGCGCCAAGCTGGCAAAATCATCAATATCACGTTCGCAGATCTGGCAACGGTATTTCATCTTATGCAATCCGCTCTCCAGATGCAGCATACCTGGTCACAGAAGTTGCGCGCCGTTCCAAAACAGTCAAAATTACCCTCTTTTCGCTGAATAGTCTTTATCAGCTCCCTTTTAGAGAGTCTCCATGTGTCTCTAATCCCTAAACTCTTAGCCCTTTTTTCAATCTCTGAAAGCCTCATTTTCAAGCATCCCCCTTTGGTTAAGAATTATTAAACCTTGGTTACCGTATCGTGCTGGCGTACCCTTGAAGATACTAAGAGCCCTATTTCTTGCCCGGGTTTGGCAGAACTTATATCTACCCGGTCCATCTGCATAGAGACTATAACTTGAGTAAAATCAGTGGTATGCCCCTTGATCTTTACCTTATCCCCCACCGCAAGAGGGGCCTTTAGTTTAATTACAGCAGCTTGGACATGGGGGAAATAATGGGTTATTGTCCCCACGACCCCTTCTTTTTTACCGGCTTTCTTAACCCCTTTAGCCGTTTTCCTAGCTCCTTTTAAAGGGCTCTTTTTGGCTGTCTTTCTTCTTATAACCTTTTTCTTAATAGTTCTCTTCTTTTGAACAGGTTTCTTCTTCAGTTTTCTTACAACTTTTTTCTTTTTCTTAATCATAGGTCGCCTCCCTATTATTTTGCTTTGATCTCAACCAGGGAATCTACAGAACCATATGGGTTTACTTCTTTTAATGGGTTGCTTGAATCCTCAATCCAATTTCCGTCAATCACAAACCTGTAGCGGTATTTTCCGGCATTTAAATTGATTCTTTTGCTCCAGGTGCCGTTATTTTGCATCATTCTGCCAGATTCGTTAATTTGCCAGTTATTGAATTCTCCAACTAAAAACACATCCTTTGCTTCCGGAGAAAATACCGAAAACATAACTTCCGTTAGCCTGGGGAGCTGCTCCTTGAGGATTTCATTCATCCTTTTTTCTAGTACTAAGGCTGGTGTGGGTGTTTTCTCCTGCGTGATAATCTCTCTTGATAGGCTGAAATAATCTTTGGCTCCGCGGCAATATTTATCGTAACTAAATACATGGGTACCTTGATTCTGCGCTTCTTTGAGCTTTACATTTACATGTATAATGTTATTGAATAATTTATCCTTAAAATCATTCTTTATTCTTTCCAGCATCTTGAAGGAATGCGCCAGGCGCGAATCGAAATTGGTGACTAATACCTTAAATTTCACTTCGTGATTTAGGCGGTCGCGCACAAGGTTAACTATGCTGATTAATTGATCAAGCCCCTCTAGCGAGAACCTGCTTGCTTCAACCGGAATTATAACTTCCGATGATGCCCGGATGGCGTTTATTGTCAATATCCCCAAGTTAGGAGGGCAATCAATCAGTATATAGTCATAATTATTGCGGAAGTTCTTTAAAACATCCATAAGGCGCGATTCTCTGCCTATCTCACCCGCTAATTCCTGTTCTAGGGTACTTAAAACAATACTACTTGGGGCAATATCAAAATCAGGGCTTACGTTTTGTATTATTCCTTCTAGCTTTGTTTTCTGATGGGCTATTTTTGACAGCACATTATATATACTTAAAGGGGCTTTGATATTTAACCCTAAGGTCGCATGCGATTGGGGATCCAGATCGATTAAAAGTACTTTACGGTTATTGCTAGCTAATGAGGCTGCTAAATTAATTGCCGTGGTAGTCTTTCCACAACCGCCTTTTTGATTAGTGATAGCAATTATACGCATAAAGGTTTCTCCTTTTGTTATT
>JAKQSG010000071.1 GCA_029563245.1 Candidatus Omnitrophota bacterium | reverse complement strand
CCTGGCCGCAGAATTTGGCCTCTAAAGAAGCTCTCGGCCTCTGGGAAAAAGAGATAGGTTTCCCGGGTGTATACCGGTTGCAGTATAATTTCTGGGAGATTAATAGTTTGGCAAAGGAAAAGCAGCAACAGGATAATCTGCTCGCTAATTATGAAGGAATAATAAAAAGAATATCTGATGCGGGCGGGGTAGTTATTCTTAATATCTACAGCTCTCCTGCTGGGGTTGGCAAGGCGCTGGATAAAAGGAGCGCCGTAGTAAATATAGCGGCTTTTAAAGCCCTGGTTAAAGAGACTATGCAGAAATTAAGCTGTGATAAGAAATATAATGTCTGGTATGAATTATGGACCGGGACAGATTTGGGGGATTTCTTTATTGGCAGCCGGCAGGATTATTTTAATATGTATAGGGCAGTAGCTGAAAGCGCAAAAGAATTAGAGGGGCAATTTAAAATTAAAATTCCGGTAGGCGCCCCCAGCACAAGTAATTGGTTTCATAACCTGGAAGATAATACTGTATTGTTTCCTGAAAAGAGTCTGATATATGAGTTAATAAAGTTTTGCGCTTCAAATAAAGTCCCGATTGATTTCATCACCTGGCACGCGTATTCCTCTGACCCTAGAGCAGAAGGAGAGCTTACCATTTACAATAAAAGCGCAATAGCGCTTATCCGGGAATGGTTATCGTATTTTAATTTCAAGAAAGAAACTCCTTTGATAGTAAGCGAATGGAATTTTGACCAGGATGTTAATCTTCTCCCAGCCAGGAGAAAAAGGTCTTATGTTGCTGCCAGCTACATCCCGGCAAGGATAAAAAACATGGCAGAGGCGGGGTTAGATAACCAGGTTTATTTTGCAATGGAGGATTTTCAGGGTAACCCGGATAAGGTTGTCCGGAATATGGGGGCTTTTTATTTTGACTCTGAGAGCTCCCATTATAAGGGAGGGCCTAAAGCAGTTTATAATGTTTTCCGAATGCTTAACATGTTGGGTCAGGAAATTTATTCCCCTAAGTTTAATGATGAATTTGTCGGCGTTATCGCCGGTAAAATTCCTGACGGGGTAGCTCTGCTTATATATAATTATATTGACCCTAATATTGCCAAGAATTATGTCTCCCGTAATATTGCTACGCTTAGCCCTTCTGACCGGCAGTTTTTGATTAATACTATAAGGACAGGCCAGTTTAACAGGTTTATTTCAGGAGAGCAGGGTTTAACGGCTTTGAAGTCGAGGCCGAAAGTACTGGGGCTTTTAACTAAGGCCCAGGAGCTTGATAGAAAAGCTTTAAACTCTAAGTTAAATACACGATTGTTTAAAATAAACCTAAAAGGGCTTCAGGAAAAATATTCATATTATCGTTTTGTATTGGATTCTTCCTGTGGGCTGGGCTGTGAATTCAAGCCAGTTGAGGAGAAGGTTGTTATAGTTGTTCAGGATACTTATCAGGAGGAATTAAAGGTTACCCCGTATTCTGTTAACTTGATTATATTAAAGAAAAAGT
>JAKQSG010000122.1 GCA_029563245.1 Candidatus Omnitrophota bacterium | reverse complement strand
TCCTTGGCCTTCAGGGTAAGCCTGTTTATTATTAAGGGGTAGCGCGAAGCCAAATCCTCAAGTTTTCTGCCGGACTTAAGCTCATAGGATATAGTATTAGCCAGGTCATAAGTCTCCAGGGATATAGCATCGATATCGCGGCTCTCTCCGGTATTAAGCTCTTTTTTATGCTGACTATAGAAATCGGTTACCTCATCAGGCTTAATGCTGATCTTACTGCGCACTTTTGAATCCACAACCGCAAACATCATAAATTGCTCCCGGATTCTCTTCTCTATATCAGCCTGCGTTAAACCCTGTTTCATAAGGTCTGCGTGAAACTGTGCCTGAGAAGAGTACTCCTTTTTTACTTCATTCACCCTGGACCTGACCCTTGAATCATCCACCTTGATATCGCTTCTCTTGGCCTCCTGAAGGATAAGGCGGTCTTCAATAAGCCTGGAGAGGACAGTAGGCCTCATTGACTGAATTTTCTCCTCAAGCTCTTTGCCCTTGTACTCATGTGATAATTGCAGGCGCATAAAACTTAAGAAATCAGTAAGGTCTTTCTGGGTAATCACATCCTCGTTGACTACGGCAATAATCTTATCCTGGGCATAGGAAAAAGTGGCGCTACCGGATATGGCAATCAGATTTATAATAAATAACAGAACCAAGACCCTTGTATTAATCCTTATTTTCATTAAAGACTCCTGCTTTTTTGAAACTTAATATTGCCTCTCTCAATAACCTGCAGTAAAGATCAAAACCTACCGAAGCGATAAATCCATGCTGTTCAACCCCCAATAGATTGCCTGCCCCACGTATCTCTAAATCTTCCATTGCAATATTAAAACCAGATCCTAATTGGGTATATTCTGAAATTGCCTCCAGCCTTCTACGCGAGTCTTTTTCCAGAGGGAAATTCTTAGGGATTAGAAAATAGGCATAGGCCTTACGGTTAAACCTGCCTACCCTACCGCGCAACTGATGCATGTCAGACAAACCGTACATATGTGCCTGGTCTATTATTATAGTGTTAGCATTAGGGATATCAATGCCCGACTCTATAATCATAGTCGAAACAAAACAATCAACCTCGCCTTTCAAGAAAGCCTGCATCGCGCTCTCCAGCTCATGCGGATGCATCTGTCCATGGCCTATCCCTATCCTGACACTGGGAGGCAAAATCTTCTTTAGCCTTGCGGTTACCTCTTCAATATCTTCGATACGATTATGCAGAAAAAAGACCTGCCCTCCCCGGCTAACCTCCTTTAATATTGCCTGCCGGATAAGGTCTTCGTCATATTCTACCACAACAGTTTCTATAGGCAACCTATTTTGCGGGGGGGTATTAATCACCGAAAGCTCACGCGCTGCCATAAGGCTCATGTAAAGTGTCCGGGGTATAGGTGTGGCAGTTAAGGTAATCACATTGGTATTGGTTTTTAGCTTTTTCAGCCTCTCTTTTGCCTTAACCCCGAAACGCTGCTCCTCGTCGATTATTACCAGGCCCAGGTCCTTGAATACTACATCTTCGGATAGAAGCCTATGCGTACCTATAACTATATCTGCGCTTCCATTTTTTAGCTCCTCGACTGTCTCCTTCTGCTCTGAGGCGCTTCTAAAACGGCAGAGAAGCTTGATATTAAAAGGGTATCCCTTAAGCCGGGATGAAAAATTCTGATAGTGCTGTTGCGCCAGTATTGTCGTAGGAACAAGGTAAGCTACCTGCCTTCCGCCCATAACCGTTTTGAATGCCGCACGCATGGCTATCTCAGTCTTGCCATAGCCCACATCTCCGCACAATAACCTATCTATAAGCCTGCCTGATTCCATATCCTTTTTTACCTCCAGGGTTGCCTTTAATTGATCAGGGGTCTCCTCAAAGGGGAAGCTTTCTTCAAATGCTTTTTGCCAATCCGAATCTTTTGGGTAGAGAAAACCTTCTGCGGTAGAGCGCATAGCTTGCAGGGCCAATAAATCCCAGGCTAATTTCTGTATCCCCTTGCGCGCTCTCGCCTTAACCCTCTGCCATTCTTTATTCCCCAAACGATGCAATTTAGGCCTGCGGATATGGAAACTTAGATATTTCTGTACCAGATGCATTGAATCAACCGGGACATAGAGCTTTTCCTGACGGTCGTATTCAATCACCAGGTGGTCTTGCAGCTTATCCTTTACC
>JAKQSG010000101.1 GCA_029563245.1 Candidatus Omnitrophota bacterium | reverse complement strand
AAATTACCGGCTTTGGTGTCGAATTAGATACCTGCTTGTGCTGCAGAGAGCAAGTTTTAAACGAAAACATGTATTTTTCTTCCAAAATCGGTTTTCCCAAGGATTCAATATTAGAGATTGGTCTGGCTGCCCTTTTTCATGATATAGGCAAGCTTTATATATCAAGGAAGATTATTCGTAAACCCGGGCAGCTAAGTGAATCTGAGTTCTCTCAGATTGAAAGCCATACAGTGCTTGGTTCAACGCTCCTGCTGCAATATGTCGATACATTGGGGATTATGCCGGTGGTGGTAAGTTTTGAGCATCATTTAAAATATGATTTAAGCGGATACCCTAAGCTTTCTTTTCCCAGGAAACCGAATATCGTCTCTCAGATAGTCTCTATCTGCGATGTTTATGATGCGCTCTCTGCAAGAAGAAGCTATAAGTCGGATTATCCTCCGGATGCGATATATAACCTTATGATGCGCGGTAGGGGTACAACCTACCACCCTTTTTTAATTGATAGATTCTTTCAGATAGTTGGGGTTTGGCCAATAGGCTCGATTGTGGCCTTGAGCGATAAAAGAGTGGCGGTAGTCTCCGAAGAAAACCAGGATGATATATTTGCGCCAATAGTAAAGGTAATTTATCCTGAAAAGAAGGAGGCTTTAGTAGACCTAAAGAATAATAAGGATAATCTTAAGATCGAGCGTTATCTTAATCCTTGGACGGAAGGAAAGGATTTTTTGCATTTATTAGGATAGTTCTTGTTCTATTTACAAAGATATAGTAAAGTAATATAATAATTTAATAATCAGGGAGCTTATATTGAAAACAGGTTTTGATAACGAAAAATATCTTAAAGAGCAGACCCAGGCTATAGTTGACCGCGTACGTAAGTTTGATAATAAACTATATCTTGAATTCGGAGGAAAACTTTGTTTTGATTTTCACGCCTCCCGCGTGCTTCCCGGATATGACCCTAACGTAAAGATTAGGCTGCTGCAATCGCTAAAAGACAAGATAGACATTGTTTTATCTATATACGCCGGGGATATTGAAAAGGGGAGGGTGCGCGGAGATTTCGGGATTACTTATGATGCGGCTACTTTGAAGTTAATAGATGATTTAAGAAAATGGGGGCTGGATATACTGGCAGTAGTAATTACACGTTTTAACAATCAGTCCTCTGCCGTGATTTTTAAAAATAAACTAGAGCGTAGGGGGGTAAAAGTCTACCTGCATTATCCTATAGAGGGCTATCCTGCGGATGTAGATTCAATAGTAAGCGAGAAGGGTTTTGGGAAGAATGATTTTATAGAGACGAAGAATCCTATTTGTGTTGTTACCGCCCCGGGGCCAAATAGCGGTAAACTTTCGGTATGTCTCTCCCAGCTTTACCATGAGCATAAGCGAGGGATAAACGCTGGGTATGCAAAGTTTGAGACATTCCCGATCTGGAACCTTGCCCTTAAACATCCGGTTAACGTTGCCTATGAGGCCGCTACCGCAGATATCCAGGATTTTAACCTGGTTGACCCCTTCCACCTGAATAAATATAGTAAAACCGCGATTAATTATAATCGTGATGTGGAAAGCTTTCCGATTTTAAAACTTATCCTAACCAGAATATTCGACAAAAACTTAAATCAGCCTGTTTATAATTCTCCTACTGATATGGGGGTTAACCGTGCGGGTTTTGGAATAGTCGATGATAAGATCGTACAGGATGCTGCTAAGCAGGAGTTAATCCGCAGGTTCTTCAGGTATAATAGCGAATATGTTTTAGGCATCGAGAGGAAAGAAACCGTGGATAGGGTAATCTTGTTAATGGAGGAATTGGGTGTTAAGGTTATTGACCGGGCAGTTGTGGAAGTAGCTAGAAAAACCGCAGATGAGGCAGAGGCAAAGGGCAAGGGGAATGCCGGAATATTTTGCGGCGCGGCTATTGCGCTTGCCGACGGGAGGATTATTACGGGCAAGAATTCTAAACTTATGCATGCGGCTTCAAGCCTGATTTTAAACGCTGTTAAGGTTTTGGCTAATATCCCGGATGAGATATTGTTGCTTTCTCCTCATATAATTAATCAGATCGCTAAGCTTAAGGAAGGAATATTAGATTCTGATTCTGAGAGCCTTGACCTGGAAGAATCCCTTATCGCCTTATCTATAAGCGCTACTACAAATCACACCGCAGAAATAGCTATGCAGAAGCTTGTGCTCTTGAAGGGTTGCGAGGTGCATATGACTCATATCCCCACCCCCGGGGATGAAGTCGGATTGAAAAGGCTCGGCGTTAACCTCACTACAGACGGGAAGTTCTCTTCGCGCAACCTTTTTGTAACTTAATGGCTATT
>JAKQSG010000133.1 GCA_029563245.1 Candidatus Omnitrophota bacterium | reverse complement strand
AATATTCTTGTAGATATAAGGTATAGCGATTTTAATAGCCCCGGGGCTGTGGTTACCAGTGTTAACATCAGGACCAAAGAGACAAATCTTACGGTTTCCGGTTATGATGCGGCAAATACAAGTAAGAATAACGGAGAGAATCCTTTAGCTGCTCCAGTATCTTCATTGCCGAAAACAGCAGAAAATACGCAAAATCTGCCTGCAACTCAAGGCAGAGTGGCACTTGGGGAAGCGTCCCCGATTGTTAAGGCGCTCAGGTCACTTGTTTCAGGTTTAAGGTCTTATTTTGCTAATGCCCGTAAGGCAATCAATGAAAAGAGCGGTTTAGTAAAAGTTAGGCTAGCAGAGGTGTTTGAGTCCTCCACACCCACCCTGGCTCCTCCTTTAGTACGCTTAGCAACTTGGGCTGCTAATGTCGGACGCAGGGTAAACGCATTAATAAAAGGAGGAATAAATGGTAATACTGAAAGAAATGATGGAAGAAATAAGGACGCTGGAAGCGCAGTACCTGATTCAAGAATTACGCCAGAGAAGAATGCAGGCAATGCGGATAGGCCTGGAAGATCAGGGGATACTTCAGCCGAGTTTGGCGCAGTAGTAGGGGCTTTATCAGAGTCTCATAACTTACCTTCAAACGACCCAAGCGTTGTAAACCATAGCGGGCGCGCCCCGCCGGTTTCAGCAATAATTATTACCGCAGCAATTATATTCTTCTTATCCGTCTTATTATCTGAGGCATTCGGTCAGGATAATCAAGCTATTATAAATTTAATCCAGCCGGCAATTGATCCTTCCGTGGCAGGAAATCAATTAACGGCTAATGTTGTCAAAGGCGGCGCAGGAGCCCTCCTCCAGGGATTGACCCCTCTTGTTGCCGCCTTTACAACTAAATTAGGGACACCCAATCTGCCAATCGGCAGGGTGTCCCCAGATGGGGACAGCCGTAGCTTTAGCAGGTTGGGTGTCCCTGAAAAAGGAGGTGTGAGATGTGCCCTATTAAACTTGAAGAGCTCAAGATTGAGCATATCGTTGACTTCGCTAAGGAGAATACTTCATTTGTGGCTGCAAGGGAGAATAGCAACAACCATCTTAGAATATTCCTCATCCATTATGATACTGGCACCGTTTATACCCGCAATGGCAGAGCTGATTCTTGGGAGGAGCTTGGAAGCGGGGTCAGGGATAATCTCCTTGGCTGCATCATTGCCGCTAGGAATAGCGTTCCAGTCTACAGGCTTAAAACCCAAAACTCAAACTGATAAGGTAAAAGTTCTCGCTATACATTTGGATACTCTTTCTACCCATGACCGCGAACTACAGGAGAAGCTCTATGGGAAATTTGATACTCTTATCCGTAAGTTTGGGGAGGAGAATTCCATAGAGATTTTAGCTGATCCCCGCTCTGAGAGGAAATCAGGCCTGGCTATAAAGTCCAGTAATGGTACCCTGACCCCGAAAAATATAGAGGAGATGGGTATAGGCAAAGAGGTTGTGCTTATCGGAGGGAATTCCGATATATGCCATCTTTGCGCCCTGAATTCCTTAATCCACTACAGCATTAATAACGGCAGGGATATTCGCATTATAGTACCGATTGATGCCCTGTATGGCTCTCATCAGAGAAAATCTGATGTTTGGCTTTTACAGAAGTTCTACTTTGACCTTTATAGCTCTCCGTATTTTGATAAGACCAGTTTTAAAGAGTTGCTTGTTTCCGTTGAGGACAATTCTGTGCTCGGGGAGCCCGCGGTAGTAATGGGTAGTTATATGCATTCCGTAAAGATTGAGATAGAGATTTTCAGGTCTGTAGACCAGATAAAGCCCAGGGAAAGCGTTGATAGCGCAGTTGATAGTTTAGATCTTTCTGCCAAATTGCAGAGCCTTTATAATGATGTCTTTTCACTGGACCTGCGGGCGAGGGATGTCTCTTCCTGGGAGGAGATAAAGCAAAATGTAGCCGTTATTCTGAATGAACTGAGGGGCAAGTGGTGGAAGGAGCCTGTTGGAAGCCCACATTATATTTTAGGCCATTCTTTTACCATAGGTGCTGAACTTAGCAATATAGACTTGCCTAATGGATTTGCCGGTATGATGCTCTGGTATGATGATTACCTTACAGATATGGAAGAGGGGTCATTGATTTCAGCCGAGGGCGCGAGGAAGAGGTTGTTATCCCGCCTTCAGTTTATGCTGAGGGTTCTGGAGCAGAAAGAGCTTCGCACTAAAGAGTTAAGAGGCATGACACTGCTTGATCCTTTATGGGTTAATTCCCTTGGTGGAACAGGCTTCTTCGGAAATGTCCCTTCTTCAGCCAGGACAAGCCTGGAGGAGATTATTGCAAGGGGAGAGCATGAAGCTATTAAAGGTTTTACCCCGGTAGAAATTGACGGGATAAGGGTTGGTTTTCACAAACTCGTTATTCCCCTTGATTCCAATATCCCCTTGCCTGAGTATTTAGTCTATAGCATACCTGTGGGCAAAGATTTAGGTGTTTTTATGGATGAAGCAGCGGAAAGATTATTCCGCGAGAAATTTGATACAGAGAGGAGGCTCTCGGTTTTATTAGCTTCACTTGCAAGGCACGAAAAGATAGAGACTATAGACGGGTTAAGCCATTTTGAAGCGAGGATAGCCCAGGCAAAGGTAGATGGTTATGCCGAGATTGCTGATATTATCTCTACTATTCAGGATGTGGATAGGCGTATTCAGCCCCTGCAGGCGGAGATCTCAAAGCCCGACCATGGCCGATTGGTTGTCTTGCATAGAAACGGTACAAGGGGTAAAAAGGCGGCCTTAGGGTTAGTTAATCTTGATGCCTTGGCTACCAAGATAAATTCTGCCTATGAGAATAGGGGTCTTTTCCACCTGAAAAAATCTTTTATTAAATTATTCAATAATATTATAGAGAAACTTGTTGAAGGCTTGCCTGGCATGGGGCATGAGGCAAACCTTGTTGAGCTTTTTGATGAGGTTATTACTGACGGGGAAAGAGAGGAGCTGCTTACCCATAAGCTGGTTGAAGGCGAAATTGTTGCTGTTGAGAATGAAGAAGAGTCGCTTTATAAAGAGGTAATTGCCATCTTAAGCACAAGGTTATATGAGAAAATTGGCGAGGATAAAGCAGGGGCTGAGCAGGAGAAGTTAGACCGGGCATTATATGCGGTAAAAGACCATATCTTACGTTCCTTAAGCGATCCTACCTTAAGGGAAGCTTATGAGATGATGTTGATGATGGTCGATAATGTTGAGGCAGGCAAGTGGGCCGAATCAGCGATATTCTCCGTAATTCAGATGATGGAGAAAAGCTTGCAGAAGATGGGGCAGTTCTCTAAGTCCAGGGATGGCATAAATGAAATAATCGGCATATTAGAGTCAGTGGCATGGGAGTTATTGTGCAGGCATGAATATGCACACGCGGCAATCAAAAACTTTGTCAGAGAAAGAATGGAGAAAAGGTTCAGTACCGCGGTTGAAATTATCAAAGAACTCATTAAAGATTATGACGAGGCAGGTTTTGTTGAGGAAGGTTCAGAGATCACCGCACTTAACGGGGGGATGATTATTGCCAGGCATTATCTTGAAAGGGCGTTAATTGCCCTTCAGAGGAACTGGGATGAGCACCAGGAACATTATAGTTACAGAAAGGCGCTTTTTGAGGAGGCCAGGAGCGCAGCCCGTAATCCTTTATATGTTCAAGGCCTTGTTACCATATACGCGCAGTACCTGGC
>JAKQSG010000095.1 GCA_029563245.1 Candidatus Omnitrophota bacterium | reverse complement strand
GAGAGCTATGACCTTTATTCTACAGGAAGCGACGGACAGGCGAATACCGCAGATGATGTTGTCAACTGGGGTGAATAGCGCTAGGGGCTATACCTTAGTTGAAATAATGGCCAGTGTTTTAATACTGGGGGTAGGCCTGGTTTTTGTAGCTAATTCATATGCGGTGGCTTTGAGGGGTGCCGGCAGCGCTGCTAATATAATTGAGGCGATGAAGGTGGGGCAGGAGAGAATTGAAGCCTTTGAGGCCTCTAATTTAAAAGGAGTATTACCGGGTTATCAATCCCAGGGAACTATTAAATCTTCATTCAAAGAATATAATTACGGGTTGGTTGTCTCTCAGGTAGCGGGTTTTGGCCCCCTGGCAGAGAATCTGGTAGAGGCTTGCCTGGGCCTTAATTGGCAGGAGCAGAATTCTAATAAAAATGCATCTTTTTCCATTTTTTTGCCTAAACAGAAAGAATAGATCTGATAGGCCCGGCTTTAGCCTTGTAGAACTTTTGATCGCAGTCTCGATTTTTTCTGTAGTTATTATTGCTATTTATTCTACCTTTAGCGGAGGGATGTCGGTCTTTCGCAAAGTAATAAATATCGATCTTTCACAGCAAAAGGTTTTGCTTAAGATTGAAAGGTTTGCCCGTGAGGTAAGGCAGGAAGCGCCTTGCCGTAAGCCCCTGTTTCTCGGTTCTAAAACAAGAATTAGTTTTGCCGGTTTTTCTGATCTTCTCCCTTCCCGCATAACCTATTACTATGACAGCCAAGTTAATACCCTATTTAGAATTGCACAGCCTCTTCCCGAAATTACCATGCCCGGCGGCTCAATTGACCCTGAGGTAGAGGCAAAGTCCGGCAGTGTCTTCTTAAAGAAGGTAAAAGACGCTAAGTTTGCGTATCTATTTCTAGATCTTAAGAAGAATGATTATGTCTGGCTGGAAGAATGGCCTTATGATTATTTACCCGTAGCAGTTAAGCTTATTATCAGCGATGAAAGACAGGAATATGCTAAAATCGTCTTTTTGCCCCGCGCATAGGCTAAAGAAAAATAATGCCAGTATACTGGTTATTTGCCTATGGGCGATAATGGTGCTTTCTATACTTGCTATGGCTTTAACCTCTTTTGTTTTTCAGGAGATAAAGTTTGCCCGTTCCTACAGGCGGGTAGTACTCTCTCTGCCTTTGGCCCGTTCTGCGCTGGCTTCGGTTTTTTATTTAAGAGAGAAAGATTCCACCTCTCAATATGATACAATGCAGGAGTTGTCGCGCGAAGAGGGGATTGATTTTTGTGCGGGCAATTCTCTAAGCTACTATTTTGTCGATAAAGTTAACAGGGATGGCAATACCGAGATTATTGACGAAGGCGCCTTAATTAATCTTAATACTGCCTCAATCCAAATTCTCAAAAGGCTTCCCGGGATTGATGAGGATTTGGCAGAGAGTATCGCTAATTCAAGGATGCGGCCCTTTAGGTCAGTAAATGAAGTACTATTGGTTGAGGGGATGAGCAAGGAATCCTTCCTGCTTTTTAAAGATCTTGTAACTGTTCATGGTACAGGCAGGATAAATATTAATACTGCAAGCAAAGGGGTCTTGTTAGCTTTAGGCTTGGATAACGATTTGGCTGATGCGATTATACGTTTTAGAGGCCAAAACCAAATTGAGCCTATTGAGGCTTCTCCTGCCTTGAACCCGCCTCCGGATTATGGGATATCAACCCTTTCTACGCTATTGGACGATTTAAGAAGGTTTGTTACTCTGGGGTTACGCCAGGAACAGGATCTGCTCTCTTTGCTGCCTACTTTTGATGTCAGGTCAGAGTACCTGAGGTTTAATGTAGTGACTCATTTCGGCGAAGAAAAAGGGTCCCAGTATAGCATAGTAATCCATCCTGCAACCAAGAAGGTTATTTCTTGGAGGGAGGAGTAGGGGTTTTCTTTAAGTTTTTATTTGACATATAGTTTAATTCCTGTTAAAATCCCCCTTACACTGTTTTTAATGCCTTTTTGCCATAGGCACAAGGAGAAATCATGGGTAAATTCCAGGAGATATTAAAAAAGGTTTCCGATTACATCTTAGATTTAGCCTCCAATGATATCGGTATTGATTTAGGTACGGCCACAACCCTTGTCTATGTAAAGGGGGAGGGGGTTGTGCTTTGCGAGCCTTCGGTTGTTGCCGTGGAGCGGGGTACCTCTAATGTGCTGGCAGTAGGAGAAGAGGCCAAGCGTATGTTAGGCCGCACCCCAGGCAATATTATTGCTATAAGGCCCATGAGGGATGGGGTAATAACGGATTTTGAAGTTACCGAAGCAATGTTAAGGCATTTTATCCGTAAGGTAAGGCATAGGCGTTTTCAGATAAGGCCAAGGATTGTTATTGCTATACCTTCCGGTATTACTGAAGTTGAGCGCCGGGCGGTAAAA
>JAKQSG010000090.1 GCA_029563245.1 Candidatus Omnitrophota bacterium | reverse complement strand
TAGAGGCCTTAATCGTGATGCCGCGCTCACGCTCTAGATCCATATCATCAAGAAGCTGGCTCCCCTTATGCTTCCTATCAACCGCCTTGGTAACCTCCAATATACGATCAGCCAGAGTAGATTTACCATGGTCTATATGGGCAATTATTGAGAAATTTCGTATCAGAGATTTATCCATTGATAAATGCTAGTAGCTTATCGACTACCTCCTCAATAGTAAGGCGGGTTGTATCTATATAGACAGCGTCCTCGGCTTTTTTCAGAGGGGCAAACTCACGGCTGGTATCGATCTTATCGCGGTTTGATAGATCAAGCTCAACCGCATTTAAAGTTATCTCCTGCCCCAGTCCATTTAACTCTTTATGTCGCCGGTTAGTCCGCTCGCTTAAATCGGCATCAAGATAGAATTTCTTTTCTGCTTCCGGAAATACTACTGTGCCTATATCCCGTCCGTCTAAAACCACATCCCCCCTAGACCCGAGCTCTCTCTGCAGTTTAAGCATAACCTCGCGGACATCCTTAATTTTAGCTACGTCCGAAACTAATTTTGTTATATCCGGCTTACGGATAGCTAAACTCACATCAACTCCATCAAGGGTTACCGTTAAGGTTCCGTCAGGTTTATTTATAAGGTCAATTGAGCTTTTTAAGGCAAGGGCAGCAATTGCCTTAAAATCGTTTATATCAACACCTTCCTGCAGCACCTTTAGCGTCAACGCCCTGTACATTGCCCCGGTATCAAGATAAAGATAACCTAATCTCCTGGCGATTAGCTTAGCAACGGTGCTTTTACCTGCACCCGCCGGGCCGTCAATTGCAATAATCATTCTACTAAATCTCTTTTTGTCTTGGATTGTGAAAGAATCTTCCTCAAGGCCTTGGCATTATTATCTTTAACTGCAGACTTTATCTTCTTCAGGCTATTCTCAAAAGAATTGATCGCCATCAATAAATTACCGCTATTAGTTAATAAAATATCGCTCCAGAGCAAAGGGTCTGAGGAAGCAATACGGGTAGTATCTTTTAACCCTTTGGCGCTAAACTTTAAAGCCTTTTTAGGTACACTATCAATAAGCGAATAGGCGATGACATGAGGAAGATGGCTGGCAAAAGCTAGATACTTATCATGATCCTTGGGAGTCAAAATAATAGTCCTGGCCCCTAATTTATGCCACATCTCCTTAATCTTCTTAAGAGAGGCAGAAGAAACTTTATGTTTACCTAAGGTAAGCACGCACAAAGATCCATCGAATACGCCTAAAGAGGCATTAGCAATACCTCGTTTTTCCGATCCTGCCAGAGGATGCGAGCCTATATAAGCTGGGAATACCCCCTCCAAGGAGTTACTAATAGCATTTTTAGTACCTCCTACGTCGGTTACGATACAACTCTTACTTATATATTTATTAATTGCCTTGCGCAAATTTATAATGGTATTCACCGGCGCAGCGAATATAACCAGATCAGCCCCTTTAATAATGCTTAAAGAAAGCGATCCCCGGTCTATAGCCCTCCTTTTCAGGGCTAAGTCTATGCTTTTCTTATGCCGGCTAACCCCCACAACTTCATGAGCAAGGCCTCTTTTCTTAATATCTAACCCCAGTGATCCGCCGATTAAACCTACCCCGATAATAGCAACCTTATTAAATAAAGGCATTAAATCTCCCTCCCGACTGCACGAGCCATACTCTTTAGCTCCCGCATAAGCTCAGAAAAGTTGGAAGGCAGTAAAGATTGCCCTCCATCAGAGAGCGCATCCTCCGGGGAGGTATGCACCTCGATAATCAAGCCGTCACAGCCCACAGCAACCCCTGCCCTGGCCAACGGCGCAACCAAGCCCCACTTACCGGCAGCGTGTGAAGGATCCACAATAACAGGCAGATGCGAAAGCTGTTTTGTAACCGGGATAGCGCTAATATCCAGGGTATTGCGTGTTGAATCCTCAAAAGTCCTGATCCCCCGCTCACAGAGGATAACGTTAAAATTCCCCCCTGATAGTATATATTCTGCAGACATCAGCATCTCTTTAACTGTAGATGAAAGCCCTCTTTTAAGGACTACCGGCTTCTTAGTCATTCCGACTTCTTTTAAAAGGTTAAAGTTCTGCATATTGCGCGCGCCAATTTGCATGACATCCACATATTTAGTCACCAACTCTACATCTCTTGTATCCATAACCTCACTTACCGTAACTAATCCAAGATCATCTCCTACGCTTTTCAAGATTT
>JAKQSG010000089.1 GCA_029563245.1 Candidatus Omnitrophota bacterium | reverse complement strand
AAATCTCCCTAATTCAACGTTATCATTAGCCATAGGCCGCTCTCCCTGAAGAACCCTGATGGTAACAGCAGTCTGATTATCAGCTGCGGTCGAGAAAATCTGGCTCTTTCTCGTAGGTATTGTGGTATTCCTTTCAATAAGCTTGGTATTCACTCCGCCTAAAGTTTCGATACCTAAGGATAAAGGAGTAACATCAAGCAATAGCACATCCTTCATATCCCCCTTGATTATTGCAGCCTGTATTGCAGCGCCAAGGGCAACGCATTCCATAGGATCAACCCCGCGTTCAATCTTTTTGCCTACATAATCTTCGACGAATTTCTGCACTATAGGCATACGCGTAGGTCCGCCTACCATAATGATACGGTTAATATCCGATGCTGAAAGCTTAGCATCGGATAAAGCCTGCTCCATAGGATGACGGCAGCGGTCGATAATCGGGCCAACCAAATCATCCAGTTTCGCCCTGGTAATAGTCATAGTCAGGTGCTTTGGGCCTGAAGAATCAGCGGTAATAAAGGGGAGATTTATATCCGTACTTACCGTTGAAGAGAGCTCGATTTTTGCTTTTTCAGCTGCTTCACGCAGCCTTTGCACAGCCATCTTATCATTCATCAGGTCTATCCCGTTTTCGCGTTTGAACTGTCCTGCGATGTATTCCAGGAGCACGCGGTCCATATCAGTCCCTCCTAACTGCGTATCTCCTGAAGTAGCCTTTACCTCAAAAACTCCCTGCGCCATCTCCATTATTGTGACATCCAGGGTTCCTCCTCCCAGGTCAAAAACCATAATCTTCTGTTCCTTGCCTGCTTTCTCAAGGCCATAAGCCAGGCATGCCGCAGTAGGCTCATTTATAATACGCAAAACCTTAAGCCCTGCGATTTCTCCGGCATCTTTAGTAGCCTGGCGCTGATTATCATCAAAATATGCAGGACAGGTAATAACAACCTCTTCCACCTTATCTCCTAGATATGCCTCTGCATCCTGTTTAATCTTCTGCAAGATAAATGCAGATATCTGCTGCGGGGTATATTCTTTCCCCATCGCCTTAAACTTGAAATCCGTACCCATCTTACGCTTGGCTGCCTGTATTGTACTCTCGGCATTAACTGCTGCCTGCCTTCTCGCAGGCTCGCCCACCAAACGCTGCCCATCTTTGGTAAAGGCGACATAAGAAGGGAATGCCTTACCCGAAGCAACCCCTGCGCCTTCAGCAGAAGGGATTATTACCGGCCTTGAGCCTTCCATAACCGCAGCCGCTGAATTAGATGTACCCAAATCAATTCCGATTACTTTAGCCATATTTAACCTCCTTGTTTTTTAGAAACTTTTACCTTTGCAGTCCTTATAACCCTATCATTCAGAAAATAACCTTTTTGCAGTTCTTCGATTACCGTATGCTCGGGCAGGTCCTGATCCTCAACCTGCATCAATGCTTCATGGCAATGAGGGTCGAATATTTTCCCCTTTGCCTCTAAAGGCTTAACCCCATATTCCTTTAACATATCATAAAGGTGGGCCAGAATCATCTCCACTCCTTTTAAGAAAGCCTGCGGGTCTTGCTTTTGCGCTTCAGCTAAACTCACAGAACGTTCTAAATCATCCAATATATTCAACAGCTCCAGAATTATGCCTTCATTTGCAAACTTTACAAACTCCTGCTTTTCCCTTTCTATTCGTTTACGGGTATTCTCAAAATCCGCCTGGAGACGGAGTATCTTATCAGCAAACTCGGCTGCCTTCTGGGCATCCTCTTTCAGCTTAAGGTATTCTTCCTCTCTTAAAACTACCTCTTTCTCTGCTTTCTTATTATCTTCCTTATTCTGGCCTGTCATTCTATACTCTCCATAAATTCACTTAAAACATCAGATATATAAGCAATAGCCGGAATAATATGGTCATATTCCATCCGTACCGGACCTAAAACCGCTATTTTCCCCTGCGGCTTCTGCCTCCTTTTATAACTTGAGACAACCAGAGAACAATTGGACATTTCAGGGCAACCCAGTTCGTGCCCGATATAAACTTTAACCTTATCATTAAAATCGCGGTTAATAATCTCTAAGAGGTGCTGTTTCTCTTCAATAGCCCCAATCAACAATCTGATCTTCTGAGAATCCTTGAATTCAGGATGCTCCAGTATGCGGCTTAACCCCTTGTAAAATAAACGGTCCTGCCACTCTAAAAATGAGACAATCCCGGTATAATTAGTCGCCTCTG
>JAKQSG010000086.1 GCA_029563245.1 Candidatus Omnitrophota bacterium | reverse complement strand
CTGATTAAAGTTTTTGTTACCAAAGGCTTAAGGTCAATTAAGCTGGATGAACTCTCAGATCGGATTGAGCTTGAGACTATGCTAGAGAAGGGCGGCATAGGCTATTCTCTTTCGGAGTTGATCGGGTTAGTATGCTATTGGCTGGCTATTTTAGTAACATTCATGGTTGCTATAAATGCGGTAGGCTTAACTATTGCCGCAGATCTTTTAAATAGGGTAGTGCTTTATGTGCCCAATGTTATTGCAGCGGTATTTATTTTGATTTTGGGTATGTTTGCAGCCACCATTTTGAAGAATATAGTTGTTACGGCCGCTAATAATTCCGGTGTTTCTCAAGGCAAACTCTTGGGCAAAATCGCCGAGATTGTTATTATTGCCTTTGCCGTATTTGTAGGTTTGGAACAACTAAAAATAGGCATTCGTATAACCCAACTTACTATAAGTATAGCCTTAGGCAGCATAGGGCTTGGTTTAGCGATTGCTTTTGGTTTGGGCTGTAAAGATATAGTAGGGAAAATAGTTGCAGATTTCTTAGATAAGATTAATAAGAAATAAAATATATTCTTATTCAGTTGTTAAAATACGCCCAAGAGAGATCTTGGGCGTATTTTTTAGAAGAGTAAAGATGAAGATTATGACGCTTGCGCAGTTAAAGGGGAATACCAAAGCTAAGATTCTAGATGTTTCCGGAGGAAGGGCCATTACCTCCAGGCTAATGAATATGGGGATATATAAGGGCAAGGAGCTGTTAAAGTTAAGCCATATTGGCCTGAAGGGCCCGGTAGTGGTAAAGGCAGGAAGGACTATACTGGCTTTAGGCCATGGTATAGCCGAGAAGATTATAGTAGAGACGTAGATGCTAAAAAAGGTTTATTTAGTAGGCAATCCTAATGTAGGCAAGAGTGTGGTTTTTTCCCGCCTTACCGGCGTACACGTAATCTCTTCCAACTATCCCGGGTCAACCGTTGGTTTTACCGAAGGGTTTTTGCAATTGGGCGACGATAGGGTAGAGGTAATAGACCTGCCAGGGCTTTATTCGCTGGATCCTTCCTCGGGGGCTGAGAGAGTAGCGGTATCATTATTAAGCGAGCACCCAAAAGATGAAATTCTGGTTATTAATATAATAGATTCAACAAATCTAGAGAGAAACCTCCTTCTAACCTTGCAGCTTATAGAGGGAGGTTATCCGGTGGTTGCCTGTTTAAATATGTGCGATGATGCCGGGCATAGGGGGGTAAGCATCGATTATGTTAAATTAGAGAATCTTTTGAATATACCGGTTATTCCTACCTGTGCCATAACGGGGGTTGGGATAAAGTTATTAATTGAGCGGCTTAAGGATACCAGGCCTCAATTACGCCCAGAGCCTACTCATGAAGAGCGCTGGAAAGAGATAGGATTGATTATAGAGCAGGTGCAACGTTTGGAACACAGGCATCACACCTTAAGGGAGCTTTTGGAAGATGCCTCTGTCAGGCCGGTAACAGGATTATTGATGGCAGGAGGGGTGCTTTATCTTTCTTTTAAGATCGTCCGTTTTATCGGAGAAGCGATTATAGAGAAAATTACGGATCCGGTTTTCTTTAACCTTTATCAGCCTTTACTTGAAAGATTGGTCTCTGGCTGGAAGGAGAGTAGTTTTGCCTTCCATCTTTTAATAGGCGGTTTAA
>JAKQSG010000049.1 GCA_029563245.1 Candidatus Omnitrophota bacterium | reverse complement strand
TAAAATATTTCGTGAAGACAAGATCCTGTTTTAACGCTTCGATAAACTTGTTGACTGCCGCGAATTCCTTATCGCTGTCTTTAAGATAAGCCCTTCCCTCCAGGTTAAGTTCAACCCTCTCCCGGTCTTTATTATTTAAGGTAAAATTAACCAGCCAGACCCCCTCGGGGATATGGCGGGGTATAACATCTAAAGTTTCCGTAAGATAAAGCTGCTTCCTGATTAGTGTATCTAATTTCTCCAATTTATTCTTATAGGCTAAATTAATACCTTCGAGCTCGCTAAGGCCCTGGGTATTGTCTACTTTATCCACAGTTATTCTTTTGCTGATTACATCCTTAAGTTTTAGCTTAAAAGGCGCTGACTGGTAAACCCCGTAGCCAAAAACAGAGACGCAGATCAAGATCCCCAGTATAATTATACGGTAATCTATCTTGATCTCTTTAAATAAAGCCCAGGTATCAAGCTGTTGCCCCCCGGCTATGGCCGCCGGCTTAAGCGCGCGCGCCCTTGTTTCAAGTAAATTAATCTTAATTTTAGTAGGTATAGCGCCTTCTAAAGCCGAACTATAGCTTTTAACAAAACCGGCAGAATAAACAACCGGCTTGCCGATTATTCTGGCAAAATCAATAAACTTCGCGGTTATACCGAAATCAGCCATAAAAGCCTCGACCTGAGGCTGCTGCTCCGGATTACTAAGAATATACATTTTTTGTATACTTTTACCCGGGAATTTACGCTGGTAGTAATCCAAAGATACGCGCATCTCAGTCTTTAATTTATCCAGTGAAGCCGATACCTGGGTTTCACTGTTCTCGGCGCCTTCGGCAGCTCCCAGGCTTAAACTTATATCCCTGTTAAATAAAGGAAACCCATTTTCAAGAACTACGAAATTAACTTCGTCATCCTGAGTAAAATCAACGCATAGCAATCCGATAATCCCTGCTTCTTTAGCGCCGCTAAGATTTAAAGCCCTGATAATGCTGAATCCGCAGTATTCTATGTGTTTTGTCTTGATATTTAACTGATTAAGGATCGAAGAATACTTATTGAGTATCTCCTTCTTGATCCCGGCAAAGAGCACGGTATTAATACGGCTTCTCTTATCGGCCAGCGACTGATAGCCTGAGATAAGTTCTTCGACTTTAAAAGGAATATATTTCTTAGCTTCGAAATTTACGGCACTTGGCATCTCCTCTTTGGGAAGGTTCGGCATCTCAAAGGTGCGCATAATCAGGTCTTTGCCGGAAAGGGACAAGACTGCTTCCTTGCTCTCAATCTTATTTCTTCTTAATACTTCATTAAACAAAGCTACAATCTTAACTTCTAAGGGGACTTTTTCTTCAAAATCCCCTCCCGCGATACCGGATATAGGAATCTGGATATGATTTAAAAGCTTACGGCCTTTAGTCTCTACGACATCAACTACTTTAGGGCCAAAATATATGCCTAATATACTCATTGTTTATCTCCTCTTTGGGACAAACGCTTGCGGCTTTTAATCCAGTTATTGACATCTTTACGGTCGAATCTCCAGACTCCACCCATCTTTATCCCGGAGATCTTACCCTGGTTTAACCAATTATAAATAGTCTGCTTCTTCAACCTGAGATAATCCGCTAACTCATCAATATCTATAAGTCTCGCCATAATTTTTACCTATTTCTCTCCTTTAAAAACAGCGGATTTAATTAAAACACGATACTCCTTTCTTGTCAAGTGTTTTTTTATATAATTTATTATAGACTTACTTAGACTTACTTAGACTTGTATTATGCCCGACGATGATTTAGGGGATATTAAAAGAGGTTTATAGTGAACTTACTTAGTTTATTATATACTTACTCAGTGTTACTGCAGGTCTTTTTAAGTAAATTTACTTAAAAAGAATAAAAGATATTCGCTTAATTATAGGGGTAGATTT
>JAKQSG010000047.1 GCA_029563245.1 Candidatus Omnitrophota bacterium | reverse complement strand
AGAAGAGGATCTGGAAAAAATTGCTCAGGGGCTTCCTATTATTCGTATCGTAGATACCCTTATAAAACATGCCATTTTGCAACAGGCTAGCGATATTCATATAGAACCGGACGAGAAAGAAGTGCGCGTTCGCTATAGAATTGACGGCATCCTTCATGAAGCTATGATTCTTCCCAAACAAGTACGCGATGGCATTATTGCCAGAATAAAAGTGCTTTCTAATTTGAAACTGGATGAGCATCGCGTTCCTCAGGACGGGCGTTTTAAGATAAAAATCTCCGGCAAAGAGGTTGACTTCAGGGTTTCAATCCTGCCCTCCAGCTTTGGGGAAAAAGTTGCAATCCGTATACTAGATAAATCTCAGGCCACCCTGAACCTTGAGAAGCTGGGTTTTAATAAGAATGTCATATCAACTTTAACTAAGGTAGCAAAGCTACCCCACGGAATGATGCTTATCTGTGGGCCTACCGGCAGCGGAAAGACCACCACATTATATTCAATATTAAAATTGGTAGATAGCCCGGATAAGAATATTGTTACCGTGGAAGACCCTGTTGAGTTCCAGCTTGAGGGGATCAACCAGGTAACGGCCAGGCCGGAGATAGGTTTAACTTTTGCGGCTTCCCTTCGTTCGATATTAAGGCAGGATCCTAATGTTATTATGATCGGAGAGATCAGGGATTATGAGACTGTGGATATTGCCATAAAATCAGCCCTCACCGGACACCTGGTTTTATCGACCTTGCATACTACCACTGCGCCCGGGGCAGTAGTGCGTTTGGTTAATATGGGGGTTGAGCCTTATTTGATTAATTCTTCTCTGGTATGCGTAGTCTCCCAGCGGCTGGTACGCAAGATCTGCCCTTATTGTAAAGAAGAGTATACTGTTAAGAAAGAGGTTATTGAAAGCCTGAAGTTAAATATAGAGAAGGCTAAGGCGGTAAGATTTTTCCGTGGGAAGGGTTGTAAGAATTGTTTCAATATGGGTTATATGGGAAGGACAGGAATTGCCGAAGTTTTATTATTATCTACGGCCGTAAGGGAACTTATCTTATCCCGGGCCCAGGAGCATCTTATAAAACAAAAGGCGCGCCAAGAAGGGATGGTAACTTTAAGAGAGGATGGTTTAATGCAGGTTTTTAGCGGTATTACAACACTGGAGGAGATACTGCGCGTAACCGCTCCTGACGAATAATTAATTTTATGCAGACACATAAAGATAGGATAATCGAAATACTTGTCAAAGATGGGCATATTAACAATGACCAACTGAACAGAGCCCTTAATGTCCAGAGGGAAAAGGGGATCCCTTTACGTAAGGTTCTTGTGGGAGAAGACATGATCCCTGAGGAGGTCTTACTCTCCCTGCTTTCGGAAGAGCTTTATATTCCTACCTTGAATCTATCCAAGTATAAATTCCCTGCTGAGGTTATAGGGCTAGTCCCTGAACATATAGCCAGGCTATACAACCTCATTCCGATATCCCGTTTTGGGAATACTATTACTGTTGCGGTCTCTGACCCTTTGAATATATTCGCTCTTGATGACCTTAAGGCCCTTACCGGATGCAATATTGACATAGTGTTAAGCCCTGATGAAGAAATATTGCGTTCTATAGAGACTCAATACGGCTTAGGTTCGAAAGATATGGAACAGATCCTGGATGATGCCTCGCAGCAGACGCAGGAAAACAGGTCTGGTGTTGAGTTGGTCAGGCAGGAGGAGATAGAGCTTTCCAATGCGCTTGAGGAGAGCGGCAAAGCCCCCATTGTTAAGTTAGTTGATCTTATGTTAAACCAGGCATTAAAGAAGCGCGCCTCAGATATCCATATCGAACCTGAGCATGGCTGTCTGCGTATCCGCTACCGTATTGACGGTGCCTTGCATGATGTATTTAAAATACCTAAGGCCAAGCAGAATGCTGTTTTGGCCCGCCTTAAGATTATTTCCAATCTTGATATTACCGAGAACCGTATACCCCAGGACGGGCGTTTTAAGGTAAGATTTGAGGGCAAGGAGGTTGATTTCAGGGTTTCGGGGTTGCCTACAACCTTCGGCCAGAAATTTGTTTTGCGTGCGCTTGATAAGGGCAATCTCTCTATAGGTTTAGATAAGCTGGGTTTCTCAGAGCAGCCGGAACGCATTTTTAAGGAGGCAATATCAAAGCCCTTCGGGATGATCCTGGTTACCGGGCCTACGGGTTCGGGAAAATCTACTACTCTTTATTCGGTCTTAAACCAGTTGAATACGCCGGAGAAGAATATTATTACCATTGAAGACCCGGTAGAGTATCAGGTGGAGGGGATTACTCAGATTCAGGTGAAGCCGGATATTGGGCTTGACTTTTCTTCAGGGTTGCGTTCACTTCTAAGGCAAAGCCCTGATGTCATTATGATCGGTGAGATCCGTGATTCTGAGACCGCGGATATTGCTATTAAGGCGGCCCTTACCGGGCAGATCGTATTATCTACTTTGCATACTAATGATGCCATATCAAGTATTACCAGGTTGATTGATATGGGTGTTGAGCCGTTCTTGGTTGCCTCCAGCGTAATAATGCTTTGCGCCCAGCGTCTGGCCAGGAAATTATGTTTGAAATGCCGTAAGCCTATAAATATTCCGGAGGATTTCTTAAGGAAAATTGGTTTTACTGAGAAGGCCGTATTCTATACGGCTGTTGGGTGCAAATACTGTAATAATACCGGTTTCTACGGCAGAGTGGCTATACTTGAAGCTGTCTTGATTAATGATGCCATACGCGAAATGATTATTGAAAAAAAACCTTTGGATACGATAAAAAAATATGCCCAGGAACAAGGTATGCGTACCTTAAGAGATGATGCTTTCTTAAAGGTAAAGCAGGAGATAACTACTTTGGATGAGGCTATAAGAATTACTACCGAGGAATAAGTAATGATGAAGACGGGCAGGATTTTATTTATTTGCAAGGACGATGAAATATCCCGGTATCTCAGGGAGCAACTTAGCCTTGAGGGGGGATATTCTGTTATTTTTGAGGAGTCCGCGGATTCAGGGCTGAGCGCTTTCCATAAGAATTCAGTAGATGTTGTAATTATCAAGCCGGACCTTTTAGACGCTAAATATCTGGGGTTGATTAAGGAATTTAAAAAGATTGATCAGGACTGCGTAGTGATTGCTTGTTTAGATGAAGTAAAACCTGAGTTGCTGGAATATCTTTTTAGCCTGGGCATCTATGATTTTATTGCTAAGCCTATTAATTTAGAGAGATTCTTCTTTTTAGTCAAGAAGGGGATTGAGCTGCATGATTTAATGCTTGCGCATAGAAGATTCACCCAGGGGCTGAAGGAGAATAATACTTCTCTTGAGAAGCAAAACATGTTTTTGGCTAAGAGGATCGAAGATTCTACGCGTAATCTAACCAGACTGTACGAAGACCTGCGTTCTACCTATATGCGTACGATTAAGGTTTTGGCGCAGGCAATAGATGCCAGGGATCATTATACCCATAGCCATTCTGAGAGCGTGGCTAGGTATGCTACTCTTATTGCCTCTGAGCTGGGGCTTAGCGCTAAGGAGATTGAGGTGATACGCCAGGCCAGCGAGTTGCATGATTTGGGTAAGATTGGTATAGAGGATAGTATTCTTATGAAGCCCGGGGCCTTGACTAATGAAGAGTGGGCTCAAATCCGCAAGCACCCTTTAATCGGCGCTCAGATATTAGAGCCGTTGACTTTCTTAAACGATGTGATAGACTTAGTTCGTCAACACCACGAACATTACGACGGTTCGGGGTACCCCGAGGGAAGGAGAGGGGATGATATCCATTTGGGTGCGCGTATTCTGCACATAGCAGATGCCTATGAGGCGATGTGTTCGGCGCGTTCATACAGAAAGATACCTTTGACTAAAGATGCGGCGATAGAAGAGATTAAAAAGAACAGCGGCACTCAGTTTGACCCTAAGGTAGTGGAGGCTTTCTTAAAGGTAACGGATAAGTTATGACGACATACAATTATACGGCAAAAGATAAGAATGGTTATACCTTAAATGGCTCTCTGGATGTCTCTTCAGAATCAGAGGCAGCGGATGCACTGCATAAGAAAGAGCTGACCATAATCAGCATTGAGCAGGCAAAGGATAAGGCTTCCAAGGCAGGGGGTAAGGTTAAGGAACATAAGGTAAAGCTTGATGACCTGGTAATTTTTACCCGCCAGCTTGCCACAATGATAGATTCGGGTATTCCCTTGGTACACGCCTTAGGTATATTAAGCGAACAGGTTGAAAATCCTGTTTTAAAAGGGGTAGTTGTTTCGGTGCGCCAGGATATTGAAGCAGGGATGAGTTTTTGTGATGCCTTGGCAAAGCATCCTAAGGTATTCTCAGATTTATTTATTAATATGGCACGGGCCGGAGAAAGCTCGGGTATGCTGGATGATATTCTTGACCGCCTGGCTTCCTATCTTGAGAAATCAGCTGCTCTCTCAAGGAAGATAAGTTCAAGCCTGGTATATCCTGCCGTAGTTGTAAGCATGGCCTTTATTATAACCGCGGTATTGCTCCTTAAGGTAGTCCCCACATTTAAAGGTATCTTTGATGTTTTGGGAGGGCAATTACCGATTCCTACCCAGATCCTTATCTTTATGAGCGATGTATTTAGAAAGTATTTTCTTTTTCTTGTAATTTTCATGGCAGGTCTAATTTTCTTGTTCAGAAAATACATTGCTACGGAGAAAGGGCGCTATAATTTTGACAAGGCACAGTTGAAGGCTCCTGTTCTAGGGGAGCTTTTCAGGAAGTTGTCCGTAGCTAAGTTTTCGCGTACCTTTTCAACGTTAGTTAAAAGCGGGGTTTCGGTTTTGAATGCCCTGGATATAGTGAGCAAAACCTCGGGTAATAAGGTTGTTGAGGAGGCGGTTGTAAGCTGTTCCAAGGCAGTGCGCGACGGCGAATCTATAGCTGCCCCTTTGTTAAGAAGTGGAGTTTTCCCTCCGATGGTCTGCAGGATGATAAGCGTAGGGGAGCAGACGGGTAAGCTGGAGAATATGCTTACTAAGATAGCCGATTTCTATGATGAACAGGTTGATAGCGCTACCTCTGCCTTAACCAGTATGATTGAGCCTCTGGTAATCGCTTTCTTAGGGATTGTAGTAGGAGGCATAGTTATATCATTGTTCCTGCCGGTCTTTAAGATATCCCAGCTGATAGCGCAGTAGTAACCCTAATAAAGAGACAAGTTTTTGTGCTAGAAAAAATACAAAAAAAATACTTGACAAATATAGTTTATGTAGTAAACTTATATTCCTCCCTTAAGAAGGAGTCTATGAATAATACAAATAGTGTTATTGACAGTCTAATGTAAATTTTAGCCGACGGTAAGTGGCGGCGGTAGATAATACTGCGCCCCAATTTGTTGGGGCGTTTTTTTTTGCTCTTTTGATAATTGAATAGCCAAGCGGATCCCGAATAATCCTTTAATTAGGGTTTTTTAGGGGTCAATTTCAAGAGGTAACAAATTAAATAAATCACTAGAGCCTTTATTATAAACTTTTTCGATTGTTTTCGGAGAGTTTGATCCTGGCTCAGAGTGAACGCTGGCGGCGTAGATTAGGCATGCAAGTCGAGCGATACTTTTTTTTGAGGCATTGAAGCCGCAAGGCAGATGTGCCAATGAAAGAAGATATAGCGGCAGATTGGCGAGGAACACGTGAGTAATCTACCTTCAAGTCGGGGATAGCTTCGCGAAAGCGGAGGTAATACCTGATGTGCTTATCCCATCGCAAGGTGAGGACAAGTAAAGATGCTGCGCAAGCGGTGTCGTTTGAAGATGAGCTCGCGCCTTATCAGCTAGTTGGTAGGGTAATGGCCTACCAAGGCTTTTGACGGGTAGCTGGCCTGAGAGGGTGGTCAGCCGCATGGGGACTGAGACACTGCCCCAACTCCTACGGGAGGCTGCAGTCGAGGATATTTAGCAATGGGGGAAACCCTGACTATGTGACGCCGCGTGAGGGATGAAGGCCTTCGGGTTGTAAACCTCTTTCGATAGGGAAGAAACTTCTATCCAATCAATAGAACTGACGGTACCTATAGAAGAAGCCATGGCCAACTCTGTGCCAGCAGCCGCGGTAATACAGAGATGGCGAGCGTTACTCGGATTTATTGGGTGTAAAGGGCAGGTAGGCGGCTATGCAAGTTGGGGGTGAAATCCTGTGGCTCAACCACAGAACTGCCTTCAAAACTGCATAGCTTGAGGCTAGAAGAGGAGAGCGGAATTCCCGGTGTAAGAGTGAAATCTGTAGATATCGGGAGGAACACCAGTGGCGAAAGCGGCTCTCTAGTCTAGCCCTGACGCTAAGCTGCGAAAGCTAGGGGAGCAAACAGGATTAGATACCCTGGTAGTCCTAGCCGTAAACTATGAGCACTAGGTGTTGGAGGTTTACTTTCAGCGCCGCAAGTTAACACGTTAAGTGCTCCACCTGGGGACTACGACCGCAAGGTTAAAACTCAAAGGAATTGACGGGGGCCCGCACAAGCGGTGGAACATGTGGTTCAATTCGACGCTACGCGAAGAACCTCACCAAGGCTTGACATGCAGGAAGTAATGAACTGAAAGGGGAATGACCTGTCAAATCAGGAGCCTGCACAGGTGTTGCATGGCTGTCGTCAGCTCGTGTCGTGAGATGTTGGGTTAAGTCCCGCAACGAGCGCAACCATCATCCTTAGTTGCTACTTTCAAAACCGCAAGGTCTAGAGAGGCACTCTAAGGAGACTGCTCGGGATAACCGAGAGGAAGGTGGAGATGACGTCAAGTCAGTACGGCCTTTATGCCTTGGGCTACACACGTGTTACAATGCCGACTACAAAGCGTCGCCAACCCGCGAGGGGGAGCTAATCGCAAAAAAGTCGGCCCAGTTCAGATTGGAGTCTGAAACTCGACTCCATGAAGACGGAATCGCTAGTAATGGCGGATCAGCTACGCCGCCGTGAATACGTTCCCGGGCCTTGTACACACCGCCCGTCAAGCGATGGGAGCTGGTGGTACCTAAAGTATCTGCCTAGCAGGTCCTAAGGTAAAACCGGTGACTGGCGCTAAGTCGTAACAAGGTAGCCGTACCGGAAGGTGCGGCTGGATCACCTCCTTTCTAAAA
>JAKQSG010000046.1 GCA_029563245.1 Candidatus Omnitrophota bacterium | reverse complement strand
ACCCAAGAACTCGCTGATAGCCCCGGCCACCGTAGACATCGGGCCAACATTAGCCTTCAGGGATTTATCGGCCATCTCTTTAATTATAGGAGGAGCCCCTGCCTCAACGGATAGAGGCTTAAGCGTAGTCAAGAAACGGTGGTCTTTATCTATATATCTTTCGATATCCCAACGGTAGAGCCTTATCTTCTCTTCAATAAACAATCTATCCGGCTGCTTGTCAGTAGTAACCCTGATATCGGTCTCCTTAGCTATCACCTGAGTAACATAAAGCCCCTTGGCCTTAATCCAATCCCGGTAGAACCTTCTTTGATATTTGCTAGTTTTCATATTTAATTACACGCCACGCCTGAAACCGCGAGGTCTACTTTTAATTTTATTATATCCTTAAAAACAAAACCGTTTATTTTAAGTCTTCTGGCGCTCTTTACTAACTCCTCGCGGTCATCGGTATAAAAAACCTCCTCAGGCTTAACCCCTAGGATATCCAGTGTTTTAATATAAATCTGTGGGTCAGGCTTAACCAAGCCCATGCCGCAGGAGACAAATACTTCATGGAATATGCTGAATACCGGAAAACGCTCCTTAAGGTACTCATAGTGCAAGATGTTTATATTCGAAAGTACCGCTATCTTATAATTATCCCTCAACCTATTTGCTAAACTGTAAACAGAGCGGTTTTTACCGCTTAAAAAGAAAACCTCATTCCAGATCGGAACAAACCTCTCATAAGAGATATCAAGCTTCAAGAGTTCTTTCACGCGCAGGAAGAACTCCTCAGGGGGGATCTTCCCCCCCTCAAAAAGTCCGGTTATGCTTGACCCCAAAAGAAGTTTGGGTATATCCTTAGGGCTTACCCCGCTAAAATGCGCTATTCTTTTAGCGGCAATATTGTAATCAAAATCAATCAGCACATTTCCTAAATCAAATAAAATTACCTTAATCAATACGTCCCTCAATTATTTTTCTCTTCGCTCTTTCTGAATAAATCCAAAAACCTATCCTCGTAATCCTTATAAACATTCCACTTATCCAGTTGGGACTTTAACTCTGCCGCCCTTGAGATATCAGCCTCAGCCAATGAGAATAGCTCCTCGATTTTGCTCTTGATAGATAATGGCAGCTTGGTAAGTTGGCTTAAGGAATGCTTAATCTTCTCAATATCCTCTTCTCCGATCGGACCGGCAGCCTGTGTGCCTAACTTTAAATAATCCAGGAGCTTATTAATTTCGCCCTCCATATTCCTAGCCTGATCCATTAATCCGGTAATGTTCAAATTGAAGTTAAGCACTCTTGAGAAGGCCTTCAATACAGCATAGGATGCCTTGGGATTATCTATCTGAATGGTATAAAGAGGGATTTCTCCTAAAAGACAGAATCCTTTCAAACCCTCCCTTTTAGCGATCCCTAAGAAGAGTCCATTCATCCCGCTGATAGCCCCTTCTGATAAAGCATTCAACCCTGCTCCCCTAAGCTTGCCCGCTAAATCCGTAGATGTAGCGGCAAACCAAACCCCGGGCTCCTGCGTGTGATCAATTCCTAAGGGCATAGAGGCAAAGCTTATTACTGTATCCACCTTATAATTTTTAGCTAACTGTATAACCCGGCGGGAATACGCATCTGCCCGGGCTAAATCAGGTTGGGCATTACTGATAAAAAAAATGAAATCATTCTTTCCGGCCTTATTCTTATAGTAATAAAACTTGCTGTAAGGCAGATCCGGCGTGCTTAATACCCCCTGGGTAACTGTGCTACTTGTCAGATAAAAAAATTCTTCTGGAGGGATAGAGGCAAATTCTTCAGCCTTTAGCTCTTCTATTAAATAATTCGCCGCCCTGAAAGCCACCTCCCCCATGCCTGGCCAGGCAACAATTAAAAAAGGTTTTCTTAAGCGCGGCCTTTTGGTTAATTTTATTCCTTCCATTTTATCTCCTAGGGTTGGTATATTCTTAAAAAACGCTCTAGGGCCAATGTGCCTTTATAGAGACTGTTTATATTTACGTATTCATCCGCTATATGCGCGCAGGAAGATACCCCAAAACCCGTAGCACAGGAAGGTATCCCCTTCTCCTGAAAAAAGGTAATTACCGTAGCTCCTTCCGAGCCGCTAACCTTAGGTCTAACCCCTGCATACCTCAAGGCCTTCTTCAGATAGCCCACCAAAGGCGTATCTTCCGATATAAGATAGGGTTTTTGTATCCCATTTATTTCGATTTTAAACTTATGCGTATATTTTTTTATTATCGACCGCAATAATGACAATAAGTGTTTATGGTTTGAGCCCGGCAGAAACCTTAGGTCTAACTCAAATTCACACCAATCAGCTACTACATTAACCTTATCCCCCCCCTTTATAGTCCCTATATTTACCGTAGGAGGTTTTAAATATTTATTCTTCCTGTAAATAAATCTATGGTTCTTTATATCGCGGATAACCTCGGAGGCTATATCTATGGCATTTACCCCCTGGTCAGGATAAGCCCCATGGGCCTTTTTGCCCTTTAAGCATACCCTTAAATGCATTAACCCTTTCTGCGCAACAACAATCTGAAAATCATCAGCATCTAAGACTAAGGCTGCATCAGGCTTTAATATCCCTTTATCTAAAAGAGGGATAAGGCCTAACTGCGAACCTGATTCTTCATCTGCCGTGGCAGCGAGAATAAGATTATACGGCAAAAGTGATTTTTCTTCAACTATGCTATGAACTGCCTCTATAAGCGAAGCAAGATTGCACTTACAGTCTGTAGCCCCGAGTCCGTAAATCCTCCCTCCAACTAACTTCGCCTTAAAGGGATTCATCTTCCAGCTGCCTCCGGCAGGAACCGTATCCAGGTGCGGGGTCAAAAGCAACGAATGCCTCTTCTTACTACCATTAAGGCTTGCTACAATATTAGAGCGCCGGGGCTGAAACTCGTATATCTTAACCTTAAGGCCTAAATCTTTCAGGTAATTCCTGACAAATAAAGCTATGCCCCGTTCGTCCCCCGGAGGGTTTTGCGAGTCAATACGTATTAAATCCTGCGTGAGTTTTATTAAGCGTTTTAACTTGATCATTTTAATTTAAGCGGACAGGTAAGACATCTCGGCTTACCCTTAAGGCAAAAATCTTTGCCCAGCCTCACTAAAAGAGCATGATACTCGTTGAATAACTTTGCGTCTTTTCTTAATCCTAGCATAAAAAGCCTCTGCACTCCATCATAATCCATCCCTTCCTCTATTATGCCATGGCGAGAGAGGATTCTCTTCGTATAAGCATCTACAACAAAAACTGGTTTTCCTAAACCGTAAAGAAGGATGGAGTCTGCCGTTTCAGGCCCAATGCCGCTTACCGTAAGTAACTCTTGCCGTAAGACCTTAGCCTCAACTAAGGCCATCCTCCCCATCTGCCCTTGATAGCGCCGGATAAACAAACTTAATAAATTTTTTAAACGCTTTGCCTTTAAATTATAATACCCGGATGGCTTGATGAGCCTAGCTAATCTTGTATTCTTTAAACTGTAAAGTTTATTAGGCTCAAGCAGGCCCTTCTCCTTAAGGTTGCCTATCGCCCTTTCCACATTAGACCAATTAGTATTCTGGGTCAGTACCGCTGCGACCATAACCTCAAACCGACTTTGCGCTGGCCACCACTTCTGCGGACCAAAATAAGAATAAAGCCTGCGGTAAATTCCGTATAAACTATTTTTCAATCTTTAAATGCCAGAGGATTATAGTTATAGTATGCAAGAATAGTGTACGTGGTCCCGGCAAGGGAGCCCGTAGATTTACCCTTAGGGGTAAACCATCCATGCCCGGTATCCACAAACTCCAAAGTAGCATAAGGAAGACAACTCTCCCCCTGTCCCGAAGGGGAAGGACTAGATATTATCATATTCCCCAAAGAAGAGAGGTAATCCCTCGCCTTAGCGCCATATTCTTCTGCCCTCTTTAGATTCCCTCTTTTAGAATAAAACCCCTCCATAATCCTAAAAGATATAACCATCTGCGCCGTCCACTCAGAAGAGACTACTCCCCCCCGCGCCACATGTTTTTGCGGAGCAAAATCAAAACCTTTAACCTTTACCCTATTCCCTTCAGGGCGCAGATATTCAACCTCTACCGCACAATTCGCTACCGCAAAATTCATAATGCCGTCAGGATCCATTCCCAAGGCCTTTAGCTTATCCGGGCCTATAGCCGCAATTGACCAAGCATAAGTATCGGTAGCAATAGTAGAATCACCCCTTCCCCTTTTAATCGGCACATCAACCTTATCATAAGCATGCTTTATCAACCAACTCAACACCAGGTCCCTGGAATCTGCGTATTTCTTGTTCCCGGTAATCTCATAAAGCATATTCAAAAAGGCATAGGCGTCAAGGTTATGTTCGGTAGAATACCATGTCACAAGCGGCCCACCTCTTATCCCGCCTTCCTTATCCTGCTTTTGCAGTCGAATAATTGCATTCGCTATACCCTCTGCCAAAGTCAGATATTTAAAGTCTGAGGTCCTGTGGATATATTGAGCCACGGCAATCCCTATCCATATATTCGGTCCGCTATGTAAAATGTATTCTGAAACCTCCCCGTCTAAGGCATAATAGGCATTAAAAAATAGGCCTTCTTCTTTTTTCGCCTGGTAAAGAAAAAAATCCAGGATTTTTTGAGCAGACCCTAAATCGGAATAGTACATATAAGCCTGTGCGGCTAAGGATTGATCATAGATAAATGACCATCCCTTAATATCGCTATCCCCTTCAAAACTTATAACTAAACCTGTCCGCGGGTTCTGATGCACCTTAACCCAACGGTACATCTTATCTACATTGGCCTTTTCTAAGGTTAACTTAATCTTATCCAGGCGCGAGAGCTCCTCTTTGGCGATACTCTCTCTTGCCCTTGCTAAAGAAAGCGTCTCTTCTAATAAACCCTTCTCTTGGCTAAGCTTTTGAATCAGGCTATTCAAGCTATCAAGCTTCTTTAAATACTCCTGGGAGCTGACCCTCTCTTTTTCGCTTAGCCTCAATTTCTCCTCTTCGGCGGAATTGATCTGCGATATCAGATTTTCTATATTCTTATGAAGCTCTTCAGCCTCGCCCTGTATCCTAATTACCTCTTCCTTAGCAACGCTTACTTCCTGTATAACACTTACTAATTTGCGGACAAGCTCCTTATTAGCCTGGGTCAGCTTGAAGTTGATTAAGCCATTAACCCCTAATAACAAAGAAAAAATAACTACTAACCCTATTCCCAAAGGTATTAATATTTTCCTCCCCCAGGCATAGCGCATAATCTTATTGATATATTTCTTATCCATATCCTCGTAGCAGAGGCCAATCAAATACTTATCTTTGATTCCGCCGGCATTTTGCACCCAGACTATTCTTGCACGAGAGGATATTGGCTTAGGGATAAAGGGGAGTTCCATCTCTAAAGAGATCATTACCTGACGCTTCTTAATAATCTCCGCAAGATTCTCATCTAAATTACCTATAGAAAGGCAGAGCCCGCCGCGGCTTACATTATTGGTAAAACCCTGAAGCCAGCCGGACAGTAACTTATTACCTTCAAGACTGACCAGCTGTATCTGCACCGGAAATACCGTATCTAAACGAACATATTTACGCTGTTCTTCGCTTAAGTATTTTTGTTTGCCCATATTATTTTATCTTTTCTAAAACCACCCTCTGCTTAATGGCACGGGCTAGATTTTCCATAAAACCCTTAAACTCCGCGTATTCTTTTTGAAGGACCTTATCTTTTTTACCGTAATTTACCTGCCTTAAAAGTATCCTGTTATCTTCAAATGAATATTCCTGGCTAAAACTAATCCAGGGGCTATCAAGCTTTATGCTATCCGGCATATATTTTACCACAAAATTATCCGGAAGATAGACCTCTAGCAGAAATTCTCTCTTCTCCAACAAACCAAAATCAATAGGGTATTTGCGGCTCTCCTTGGCGGCAAGTGAGGTATCAACGCTGGTTAATTGCGGCATGATCCTTAAGAATCCGGCATTGGTAAAATATTCCGGGCCATTAAAACTATAGCTTAGCATGACCGGGGTGTTTAAATTGCTTAGGTTATCGATTTTATAACTATCAAGCCTTGCGCCTATCGAAACATTTTGAATCATATTTTTTAGCGTATCCTGGATTAATTCCGGTTGGGTATAAAGCAGCCAATAGCGCTGGGCTTGATCATAGGCCCCAAAGGTATAATTAATTTTATCTGCAGATATAGATTCATCGTCGTTAACTTTAATCATTAATTTTTGCATGATTAAATTATGCTCCGGGGGGTTTAGCGGTATCTCTTCTATCAAATATCCCTCATCCTTAAATACCAGAACCCTGCGTCCCTGGTCTGCTGAAGGCAGGTCGCCGAAAGAGCAGGTTTCAGCAGTAGGATCAAGAAAAACCGGCTTACCATCCAGGTATACGACAGCAATACAGTGATTAAATATGCCTGAAGGAAAATCCGCATTCATATTGTAATAACTCTTAGTAGCAATAAGTACCGGATAAGACTCAAGGTTGGCCTCCCTAAGCATAGTAACCAATAATATCGACTGGTCCTTGCAATCACCGTATTTATTCCGGAAGATATCCCCGGCTGAATGAGGCTCATATCCTGCCTGGCCGTAAGCGACGGCAACATAACGTATCTCTTTAGCACAAAAGTTATATATTGCACGGGCCTTCTCCAAATCAGAACCCCTGCCCTTAATCAGCCCTTTCACAGCATTTTTTATCTGGCTATCCGCCTTCATCTTGTCTTTTAAGAGGCCCTGCCACCAAATATATACCTGTTGCCAATCAGTAAAGGTAGATAAAAGTATCGTTGGGTTAATTTCAACATCCGCGGGCATATTCTGTTCGGAGACAATCTGAGGGATATCCTTAAACCTCCAGGAATAAACCTTCTTTTCTTTTTTTCTGGTCTTCTGCGGGATAAGGGAAGCAGAAAAATTATTATATTCTTGATTAATAAATTTCAACCTGATCTCTTTATCTTGGGGAAAAGTGAGATTAAACTCTGCTGAGATAATCGGCTCGTAACCCTGCAAAGGGTAACTTAAAAAGAAATCCTTATAGTTTACCAGCTGGCTGCGCTTAACCTTAACCTTATATTCCAAGACTGACCCAACCGCTACTTCAGGGAAGGAGATGATGAATACGCGGGCATTGCTGTATAAAGGAAAATTAAGGTACTTTGAGACATCACGGATGTGCCGCGATCCTACATAGGCAACGCTTCCGTCAGGCTTAATAGTACGGGCAAAAACCAACTCTATCTTTTCAAAAGTAGAATCATACTCAATGGAGGATTCAGCAAAACCCTCTTTCCCCCTCTCATTTAAGATCTTAACCAGATAATGCATTTTGGAATTGATAGTATTCTCTGCAGTTATCTCTATATCTTCCTTTGCCAAAAGCACCAGTGCACCTGCCTGGGGATAACGCCTTTCATCAGGAGAAGCAGATATAATCTTGGCAACCCCCGGGTCTTCTTCCCTTATATTTACTACTGTATCCTTCCTTTCAACCCCCTCAATCCTTAAGTTAGCCCTATTTAAAAACTCATCCCCCCTAATGCTCCTGTAAACCTTAAGTGCCTGGTCAAAAAGGTTTAACCGTTCACAAGTCAAACCATGGTAATAGCGGTATTCATCATCGCTAAGCTCCACCTTGTTAAAGACCTCGAGGGCATCGGTATAATTACTCAAATGATAAAAAGATAAAGCCAGAAATTTGCTTGCCGCAGGATGGCCAGACTTTTTTAAGGCCTCCACTGCCAAATTATATTCCCCTCGGTCAAAATAAAGCCTGCCTAGCTCAAAGTAAAGATACGTGGGATCCTTTGACTCAAGGATTAATTTCTTATAAATAGATTCGGCCTTTCTAAAATAAAGATCTGACTGCTTAATATATTCCTGCGGATCTTCTTGGGCAATGGATAACCCCGGACTCAGGGTAAGCATCAAGATTGAAATGAAAAAAATTATTTTTTTACTAGCGTACATAGAAAACATAAGGTTATTTTACATCAATAATACCCAGATTAATAATCTTTTCTAAGGTAATCCGGCAACCTTCATTTGCTTCTATAATTGCCTTAAGACTCTTAAAAACTCCGAGGGTAAGCTCTACGTCAGAAAATGCCCTATGGAATTGCTTACTCCCTATCCCCAGCTTACCAGCAACAGCCGCAAGAGAATAACTTTCCAAAGCTGGCAGTATTTTTCGTGCTATCTGTAGGATATCCGATACGATAACCCCCCTTACCCCTTCTCTGCCCAGAAGCTTCAATTCATTATTTAAAAACCCCAGATCGAATCCGGCATTATAAGAACAGAGGATGCTCCCTTTTATAAAATCCATGAAGTTAGGTATTACCTCGCCGGGAGGCGGAGCCGATAAGAGCATCTCTTCGCTGATTTTATTAACGTTAAATGCCTGCGGGGAAACGCGCCGGCCGGGGTTCACCAGGCTATCAAAAGAGGCCATCCTCTCGTTTCCCCTAAGCCTTATCGCGGCCAACTCAACAACTCTATCCCCCAATTTATAATCTAAACCCGTAGTCTCGGTATCGAAGATTGTAAACTCTTCCTTATCGATATAGTTAGTCATTGTTTTTTCTCGCAATATAGGCGGGTATCAAAGACTTTGGGCGATAGGATAGCTTTACCTTCTTTAAATTCTCTAGGGACGAATCATCCATAATATTGATATACCTATATCCTTTTAATTCTTTGCAGAAGCAAGAAAATACAAACTGGGCCAGGCCCTTAAATCTTAAATCGGCTATTTCGTAAAGTATGCAGAAACTGTCTTTATTTATCTCAAATCCAAAAGTGAAGGCCTTGACCTTATCTTCTACCCTAATCAAAATCCCCCTGAAACCCAAAGCAGCATAATGAACCAGCGCCTCCTTTAAAGCAATACGGCTATCCTCAAGTAAACCCCGATAAAGGGTGTCCGGGTTTCCTTCTTTACGCTGATCGGCCCAGAGAGAATATAATTCCAGGCATTCTCTACGGTCCTTTAAGAAAATAGGCTGGCATGAATATTTAAAACTCTTTTTAAAATAATTACAACTTGCCCGTTTTGACTTGAATCTGTTCCCCTTCAAGGACTCTAATTCGGTGCGCAAACATAGATAATCGTGTGATTTCAAGGTGCAATCAAAACCCAACCCGCGGTAAAACCTTAAATCCCTTGCTTCAATATTCTCTATATGCGCGAATCCAGAGTTTAAATTTAGTTTTAAAAGTACCTCAAAAACCTTTTCTACTACCCTAGGGTCGCATTTTACAGCCAAAGGGGGTAGATATAGGAAAGAACCGATGCTATCCTTAAAAAAGACACAAAGGCTTTTTCTTATAACTGCCCAGCGTATATCAAAAAGTTTATTCCAGATATAAATATTGGCGAAGGCATAAGTGGATAAATTATGTGGTTCTAATTTGAGGTATTTATCGAATATCTCTTTGTCGCCAATTGTTAATTTATTTAGAATCATCTCCCAATCCAAGCTCTACCACATCCTTGACATCTTCATATGCCTGAAGTATATGGGGGTTATTCCTTAGAATGGACAGCTGCCTAGAGGTATTAAGATATTTAGTCAAATAGCTGACGTACTCGTTAAATACCGGTGTATTTATATTCTCCTTAATATACGGACAATTTAAATCTACCGTAAGCAGGACCCTTTTATTGCGTAAACTTAAAAGAAAGGGGTAGAGCTGACATTCAAAAGGCCGCAGATGGTAAATGCGGCATTTATTTGTTTGAAGGCTAAAAAAGGGGCATAAAAAACCTTCCCCTTCTCCCGCCGGGATTAACTGCAATTTGCGATCCACGGAAAGAGAGGCGCAGGGAATCCCCTCCCTGTCTATCAAGCCTATAACCTCTTCGTCTAAAAGACAGGGTGACCATACTGAGCTTGCTTCTTTAAACCTGCAGCAACCCTGGCATTTCAGGCAGGCCTCACTTGGGACAAACTGTTTAATCATTTAACTACGCTTCCTAACTTTAGCGGTTTCTCGGGGATAACAAGGGTTATGCCCGATTCGTCAGAACCAGCCAGTATCATCCCCTGGCTCTCTACTCCCCTTAACAATGCTGGCTCCAGATTATCCACTAATACAACATATTTACCCAGCAGCGTTTCCCTGGTGTAGCCGCTTTTTATGCCTGCCACAACCTGCTTGGTTTTATCCCCAACATCCAGGACCAAGACCAAGAGCTTATCCGCGTTGGGATGATCATTCACCTCTTTTATCTGAGCTACCCTTAACTCTATCTTCCTGAAATCATCAATCGTAACCATATTACCTCCTATTATTTATGAATATTATACCACCGAAAACAAAAAACGCCGTAAGTTATTTACGGCGTCTTAAGTTTTACTGGCGGGGCCGACGAGATTCGGACTCGCGATCTCCTCCGTGACAGGGAGGCGCTTTAAGCCAGGCTAAGCTACGACCCCAAAAGTGAAATAATTATACGGTTTTTTATTAAAAGCGTCAAGGGGTTTTAAGCCTAATAATAATAGTTGCAAAGAATGCTTTATCTGATAAAATAATGAAGAAAGGAGGAAAAAATGAAGAAAATTGGTTTATTGTTAGTATTGGTTTCGTTAACAGTAATGCTGGTAGGATGCGCAACGCCTTTTCCATATGGGATGTTATACACAGAGGTAAAGGCTCCTGTTGCTGCTGCCGGGGGAGTATCCTATAGTAGGGTAGGGACGGCAAAATCTACTTCCATCCTCGGATTAGTTGCAACTGGCGATTCAAGCATTAAAACTGCCGCATCTAACGGTGGGATCAAAACAATCAAATATGTTGATTACGATGCCAAAAATATACTCGGCCTCTACGGCGAATATACTACCACAGTCTACGGCGACTAATTAACAATAAGTATTTAATAAAAAAGCAGGCACCTAAAAATGCCTGCTTTTTTATTATTTAAGTGGGCGATAGAGGACTTGAACCCCTGACCCTCTGCGTGTAAAGCAGATGCTCTAACCAACTGAGCTAATCGCCCCAGCTATAAATTTTGTTTATTTTAACTTAAAATACGCGCTATTGCAAGGATGGATTTAATCAATCTGCTGCGCGGTTAAGAATACCGATTTAGCTAAGGCATCAAAGAAATTCTGGTAAGGCCCGGGTGAATTTATGGCCTTAATCCCGTACTGGGCATTCGCCCTTACTAAAAGCTGCTTACTCCCCTTCTCCCTGGTGATAACCGTCATCTTCAAAACCTGATTATCGACAAACTTTGTAGCCGAAACTATCCCTAAATCATAATCCGCCTTGGTAAGTACAAAATCTAAATCCTGTAAAGTAGCCATAATACTGCGCATCATCTTTTCTTTATCGCTGGTATCAAACGCCCGGGTCTGAATACTGCGCAGCTTAAGCTGGTCTTGGCTTAAATCAAGGATACGCTCCTGCGCTGTGGTTGCGCAACCGCAGATCGAGGCAACCAGCAACGACACAGCTAAAAACCTAATTTTTATGCGCTTCATATTTTATCTGCCTCCAAAAATATTGATTTGGATAATTTATCGAAGAATCCTTCGTATATATCGGGGTCCTTAATGGTCTCCAGTCGCGAGACTTGATTCATCCTGTTAAATACAACTCTCTGGAAAGTTACCCTTACGGCGACCTTATTCCCTTCCAAGTTTCTTTTGGTAACACAAGAGACCAGTATAGTCTGTACGGCATCTACGGTCTGCATTGCATTTGAAGAAGACCCCCCCGTAGCCCCCAAGATATCTATAAATGCTGCCATGGCAATCTGCCCCGGGACAGTGGCATCCCTCTCCTTTGAGGCCACGATTAAACCAAGTTTCTTCTCAACCTCGGTTAAAGTAAAACCCATATCCTGCAATACGGCCGCAGTTGCAGAAAGCACCCTTAACTCATCCTTAGTATCATACTGCTTTATCTCTACCTGGCGTACCTGAAGGCTAGATACCGCAGGCTTAAGCAGCCCAGAAGAAGTAGCCACGCACCCGCAGATAAAGAGAGCAGGCACAAAAATCAAAGCTATGAATATATTCTTGCGCATAGGTGAGAATAAAATCAGAATTTAGATGAATGATAGCTGAAATCACGCACCTGACTATTGTTATCAAATTTGATAATAATAGTCAAAGTCCGTTGCGTAGAAGATGCTGCCCCGGATGAACCATAACCTCCCAATAGAATCAAAGATGCACCTGCCTCGCTCCTTGAGTAACTGACATCCGTAGCCACTTTGTCATAAACCCAAACCTCCCGGCGTTCTTCATCTGTGCTTACAATATTAGGAGAACCTAAAATCTCTGCAACCTGCGCCGAAGACATGCCAACCTTAATCTCTCTTTGTACTTTACCCACGGTAATCCTGTCTCCCCCGTCATCCTGGGTTAATTGACGATGCCTTGCTGCTGAAGCGCATCCGGAAATAAATAATACCCCTATGGTTAAAATAAGGATCCTCTTCATTCTTTCCTCCTTGTTCAAATAAACTAAGACTTTATCAGGCAAGCTTGCCTAAAAGGCCCAGGGAAAAGGCCATGACAAAAAGAGCTACTGTTTCAATAATGCCCAGGACAACAAGGTAATTTCCAAAACCCTTACCCGTTTCACCCATGGCATCAGCAGCACAGGCCCCTGCCTTACCCTGAAAAAAAGCAGAAAGGCCCAGACCTGCCCCGCAAAATAAACCTACATCCCAGGCATAAAACCCTTTAGTTACAGCCTCTGCCATTTTATTCATCAAAATCATCCCGTAAATTGTCTGAGTAAGCGGTGCGCCTACAAAAACAAGCAACATAAAAGAAGCGGGCTTATTCTGAATAAAAGCCTTTTTCCAGGCACCCACAGCCGCCATTCCCGCAACCCCTGCGCCAAGCCCTGAACCAATAGCTGCAAGGCCCAATACCGCAGCTACTCCTAAATCCTTAAACTGTGCAAGCACCCCTATCTCCATAACCGCTCCTTTTTAAATTATTTCTCCTCAACAAGAGGCCTATAATTAAACCCACTCCATTTTATATCCAGATGGCTACAAAATTCAAGTACATTTAACCTCACTCCGTGGACAAGTATAGATAAAGGCCCTAAAACAATATTTAGAAAATGGCCTACTAAAAGTATCAGAGAAGTTAATAACCCCGAGATAAAGCTTCCGAAACCTACATCCATTGCCATTTTATTAAATGCATCCGCCACAGCCAGCGTAGCTAATCCTACTGCGAATAGGCGGATATAAGAAACAATATCTGTAAAATTATTCATGGCGTTCAAAAGAAAAGCCCCTAACCCACTGCCTATGCTTTTAAATATATTTTTCTGCGGGTTAGTAAAAAAAACGATCAAAAGCACTCCTGGAATTA
>JAKQSG010000030.1 GCA_029563245.1 Candidatus Omnitrophota bacterium | reverse complement strand
GAGAGTGCTATTGCCAGGCCGGTAAATAAAATAGGATTACCCCGTGAATTCATTACGCACGGCAAGAGGGAGATATTGTTAGATAAATTTGGTTTATCTGCAAGTGCTATTGCGGCTAAGATATCAGGGAAAGTATGCCTAAAATAACCATCAATACGGATAAATGCAAGGGATGCCTTTTGTGTATAAGCGTTTGCCCTAAGAAGTTGATTAGCGTTGACGCCTCGCTTAATGCAAAGGGTTTAAATCCGGTTAAATTTAATGATAACGGCGAATGCTTAGGCTGTCTTCAGTGCGCCATCATCTGTCCCGATTGTTGCATTGAGGTATATAAATATGAAAGATAAGTTAAACCTGCCCAGGGGCCAAGAAAGAGTATTGATGAGCGGTAATGAGGCTATAGCCGAGGGTGCGCTTCAGGCCGGCTGCCTTTTTTATGCAGGTTACCCTATAACTCCGCAGAATGAGCTCATCGGATATATGTCTATCCATATGTTTGAAAGAAATGGAGTATTCATTCAGGCAGAATCGGAGATAGCTGCGATTAATATGGTTTATGGCGCTTCCGCAGCAGGGGTGCGTGCGATGACTTCTTCATCCAGCCCGGGCATAAGCTTAAAACAGGAGGGGATATCTTATATAGCCGGAGCAGAATTACCGGCTGTCATTGTTAATATTATGCGGGCAGGGCCCGGCTTAGGTAATATCTGGCCGGCGCAGTCAGATTATTTTCAGTCAACCCGGGGCGGAGGCAACGGTGAATATCGATGTATAGTTTTAGCGCCTGCTTCTGTCCAAGAGTCCTTTGATATTATGTCCACCTCGTTTGACCTCGCGGATAAATATCGTATCCCGGTAATCGTTTTAGGTGATGGTATGTTGGGACAGATGATGGAGCCGGTTAATTTAAAATCTGATACGATGCCGCAGAAATTTAAGAAACCATGGGCACTCACCGGGTGTAGGGGGAGAAAGCCGAATATTGTAAAGTCTTTTTATATGTGCGAGGGAGACCTGGAGAAGTTCAATCTTAAGCTCCAGGATAAGTATAAGAAAATAAGGAAAGAGGAGCAGCGTTTTGAGGGTCTTTTCCTGGATGACGCTTCAATTATTTTAGTTGCCTATGGGAGTATGTCGCGTATTGCTAAAGCAGCGGTAAAATCATTAAGAAGCAGAGGAAAAAAAATAGGGTTAATCCGCCCGATAAGCCTATGGCCTTTTCCTATTGATGTTTTTAAACATGTATCCGCAGATAAAAAGAGGCGCACATTTTTAGCGGTAGAAATGTCTTATGGGCAGATGGTGGAAGATGTAATGCTTGCTGTCGGGAAGGGCTCCCGGGTTGAGTTTTTAGGCAGGGCAGGAGGAGGGATCCCTACGGAAGAAGAAATTATCAGGAAGATTGCGGGGATATAATATGGATAAAATATATGTTCATCCAGAGTCTTTGCGCAATATCCCGACTCATTACTGTCCGGGATGCGGCCATGGCATAGCGCATCGTTTGATTGCGGAAGTTATAGATGAGTTGGGTATCAGGGAAAAGGTGATTGCAATCGCCCCGGTAGGCTGTGCTGTGATTGCCTATGATTACTGGGATTTTGATTGTTCAGAGGCTGCCCATGGAAGGGCCTTAGCCGTGGCTACCGCTATAAAACGGATAAGAAAAGACAATATAATTTTTACCTATCAGGGTGACGGGGATTTAGCCGCCATAGGCGCAAACGAGACAATACACGCGGCTAACCGAGGAGAGAATATTACAGTGGTTTTTATAAACAACGGGGTATATGGTATGACCGGTGGCCAGATGGCCCCTACTACTTTGCTTAATCAGAAGACCGCTACTACCGTTGAAGGGAGAGATGCTAAAATACACGGATTTCCCTTAAAGATATCCGAAATGCTTGCGTTTTTACCGGGGGTAACGTATATTGAGCGTACCTCTTTGCATTCCCCGCAAGAGATTATCAAGGTTAAGAGGGCACTCAAGCAGGCTTTTTCCAATCAAATAGAGGGCTTAGG
>JAKQSG010000022.1 GCA_029563245.1 Candidatus Omnitrophota bacterium | reverse complement strand
ATCATTGCATCTTACCTGGGCAAAATCGTTTCTCTTTGGTTTTGTTCCTTTTCTACCCGGTGATATAGCCAAGTCAGTTTTGGCAGCATTTTTATTCTGGAAGCTTAAACCACGGATGAAATCAATCCTATAGATATCCGGGCTATAAGATAAAATTAAAAGACAAATGAAAAACATTGCATTAAGGCTGGGCATACTCTTATCAATCTCATTTTCTTTATGGATATTTGCAAATAAGATTGGTATGAATCCCCAGCAGTCCCTCTCAATAGCCATATTCTCGATGTCGATCTTAGGTACCTTGTTCTTCTGGGATTTTCGCCTCAGTTTTGCTTTTGTAGGTACCGCCGTACTCCTTATAACCAAGACTATAGATATAGAACATCTGCTTATATTTTCTTCTCTTGAGGTTATACTATTTCTTATCGGCATGATGGTTATTATGGGCAGGCTTAAGGATTCCGGTGTTTTCGCCTGGATAGTCAGCGTTATCTTAAGGATTCCGCGATTGACAGGGAAAAGATTTGTTTTTATCGTAGCGGTATTGTCCGGGATCTTTGCCGGGGCAGTTGATGAAGTTACTTCTATAATATTTATGGTGGCCGCAGTATTGGAGGTGTGCGATTATTTTGAAGTTAATCCAACCCCTTTTATCATTATTTCTGTTTTAAGCACTAATATTGGTTCGGCGGCAACAGTCCTGGGAAATCCCATAGGGATACTTATTGCCAGCAAGTCAGGGCTTACCTTTGAGGATTTTATTGTTAAGGCTATGCCCATAGCCGCCGTTTGCCTTTTGGTTACTTCGGCAATGCTTGTTTTCTGGTACAGGAAACCGATAGCCCTCTTGGATAAGAATATTAAAGAGTTTGGGGCTAATGAGATACTCACCAAACTTATTTCTGTGCCTGCGGATAGGGGATTGAAGATTAATATGTCTGTTTTTTTTTAACCCTAATATTTATATCCTTACATCACCGTATAGAGGTTGCTTTAGGGTTGGCGTCAAATACCGTCCTTGTGGCAGTTCCGCTTATCTCTAGCGGGCTAATTATGGTTTGGAAAGTAAATAAGGCTAGAAAATATATTGAGAAAGACGTCGAATGGTGGACTCTAATCTTCTTTTTGCTTTTATTCGTGCAGGCCGGAACGCTCAAATTTACTAATACAACTGTTTTTATCGCGGATAAGCTTATTAAATTAACGGGGGATAATATAGGCGTACTAACCAGCGTCATTCTTTGGATAAGCACACTGGGATCAAGCATGTTTGATAATGTGGTTTTAGTAGCTGCTTTTATTCCGGTTTTGCAGGGATTCCAGGCAATAAATATTACTACTCAATCCCTCTGGTGGGCGCTGCTTTTCGGCGGGTGCCTCGGAGGTAATATAACCCTGATAGGTTCAACCGCTAATATTGTAGCCTTGGGGATATTAGAGAAAGAAAGGAATATCCGTATGACTTTCTTTAGCTGGTTTTGGGTTGGTTTAAGCGTCGGGCTGATTACTACCTGTATTGTTTGGGCGGCACTTACATTTATACCTTTTTATAGATAATATTCAGGATCGGGTTGCATATGACCAAGAGGAAGGTTTATTCTTTATTTCTTGTTTTAGTGATTATGTGCTTTTTGGTGAACGGATGCGCTTTAATTAATAAGCCCATAGCGTTTATGGATGATTTTATAAACAGTGCATTCTTCCCTCCATATTCCGGGCTTAAGGCTAAAGTAATAGTCGCCGATTTTGAGATTATGACTGCCAAAACTACGGTGGATATCAGCTCAGGCTTAAGGGATCTTTTGATAGCCGGGCTTGTAAAAAGCCAGCGTTTTGAGCCGATGAATTTGCCTAAGGATGTCAGCGATAAGCCCGCAGGCTTGATTATTGCTACCCGGATTTTAGACTTTGAGCCTTATGGATCCGGGGGTAAGTCTGGGGTGGGTGGCGCAGGGAGTGCGGCTAGCGGTTCCTTATACAGTCTTCTTGGCTCGAGTATTAATAGGTCTTATATAACCTTGGATATACGTATTGTAGATTCAGTTACTTCCAATGTCCTGTTCTCGGAGCGTATTAGCGGCCAGGCAGCTGCAGGGCATAGCCCTGCGGGAGGATACCGAGAAGAAAAGAAAACAGGCTCGGGGTTGGCTTTATATACAGGGACATCTATGGAAGAGGCAATTAATCAATGTATATTAGAGGCAGTGAAGTATATTATCCAGAAAGTTCCGGCACAGTATTATAAAGGAGGTAATGAGGATGGGAAAACGTAAGCGCAGGGGGAAGCTTAATTGGCGTTCCAAAAAAGCGAATAAGGGAAGAAGGCCAAACTTAGGTTAAGGAGAGGCATTATTAATTTACTGCATTTACCCGCCGCAACTTAAAAGAGATGAGAGCTATTGTTCTGGTTTCCGGTGGTTTAGATAGTATTCTTGCCGCCAAGATAATTAAAGATCAGGGCATAGGCATTATTCCCTTAAATTTTAAGACCCCGTTTTATCATATTAAACCGCATTCGTATAACGGCAGTGATCTTGCTGAATTTACCAGGAATACCCTGGGAGAAGAGCTGAGGGTTGAGGATATTGACAAGGATTTCGTTGAGTTGCTATTAAAA
>JAKQSG010000003.1 GCA_029563245.1 Candidatus Omnitrophota bacterium | reverse complement strand
CTGCCCGGCACGCCCACAACCGTAGAGTTAGCAGGCACGTCTTTTATCACTACCGCATTTGCACCTATATAGGAATTATCCCCTATAGTAATATCCCCTAAAACTTTAGCGCCGGTACCTATAACTACATTATTGCCTACCGTAGGATGGCGTTTTCCTTTTACAATACCTGTCCCGCCTAACGTTACCCCCTGATAAAGTAAGACATCGTCTCCTATGACCGCTGTCTCACCTATTACAACGCCCATACCATGGTCGATAAAAAACCTCTTTCCGATTTTTGCACCCGGATGTATTTCTATCCCTGTAACAAAGCGGGTAATCTGGGAAATAAGGCGGGCCAAGAAAAAGAGGCGCATCGCGTAAAGAAAGTGGGCTATCCGGTAAGATACCATTGCATGAAGGCCCTGGTACAAGAAGAGTATCTCGATAAAACTTTTTGCCGCCGGATCCCTCTTCTGGGCCGATCTTATATCTTGATAAAAAAATAGAGCGATAAAAATCACCTTAAATAAAATTAACGCCAATATTATAATGGCTAATTGCATAAAGCAAAGCATAGATTTACCTCCTTAGACTCTCTTTACTAACCCCGTCTCTGAAGCAAGGCTACGGAATAACAGGCAATCGCTTCCTTCCTTCCGGTTTCACCTACGCCCTCATTAGTTTTAGCCTTTAGGCTTACGCAATCCCTGCTAACCTTTAAAGCTAAAGCCAGGTTTTCTTCTATCTTCTTCTTAAAAGGAGCCAGATTAGGCTCCTGCGCTATGATAACCGTATCGATATTGCAGATAGCATACCCCTTAGCCTCGATTAACCCCACAACCAGTTTAAGCAACTCCATACTCGGGATACCCTGATATTTAGGGTCAGTATCGGGAAAGTGCTCTCCGATATCTCCTTGCGCTAAAGCACCTAAGAGAGAATCGCATAAAGCATGGATTACAACATCCGCATCAGAATGCCCAAATAGCCCTTTTATATAAGGTATCTCAACCCCCCCCAGGAAGAGTTTACGGTCATCGACCAAACAATGAAGATCATAACCTATACCGATTCTCATCATGAAAACCTTGCCTTTTTAAGAATTGTCCCTGCAGTTATTAAATCCTCAGGGGTAGTTATTTTAATATTACTATAGGAACCCTGCGATACCCTAACCGCAATGCCGATTCTTTCCACTAGCATTGCATCGTCAGTAACCTCTAAATGGCCCATACTGCCATATGCCTTCAGAATAATTTCCTTCCTAAAAACCTGAGGGGTTTGCACCTCCCAGAGATTATCCCTGCGCAAAGTACTAACCACAACCTGGTTTCTTGCTTCCTTTATCGTATTTTTAACCTTAACCGCAGCAATAGATGCCCCGGTTTTCTTTGCCGCAAGGCAAAGACGAGAAACCATATCAGAATCAATAAAAGGCCTTGCACCGTCATGTATTAAAACATAATCCGCATCGCGGCTTATTGATCTTAATCCGTTTAATACCGAATCCTGGCGCTCTTCTCCTCCCGGAACAATCTTTTTGACTTTGTTAATTTTAT
>JAKQSG010000002.1 GCA_029563245.1 Candidatus Omnitrophota bacterium | reverse complement strand
TTTGATTGTATTAGGGGTAATTTTGGGCTTAGTGATACATTCTTTTGCCAGAGAGCGCTATAATTTACCTAGGCCTGAAGATAAAGCCGGGAGAGAAGCTTCGGCTTTTATGCCAGAAGAGTCTGAGGGTAAACCGACCGCTAAAGGAAGCGGCCAGCTTAAACTTACCGGCCCAGTCTGGGTCAATGAATAAAATTCTTGACAAAGAATGGCACCTGCCTTAATCTAATCTTATGTTCTCTAATTTTGTTATTAAATTATACAAGCCGTTAGGCGGTGTTGTCTGTGTCGTTGTTTTTTTCTCGCTTTATAATACCTACCTGGTAGACCGTTCGCTTACAAACTTTAAAATTGCCTTAGAGCAGACAGTAGATATAAAAACTGCCGAAGATTTGGGAAAGATTAAATCTCTCCTTAAGATTCCTCTTTTCGCAGAGATCTCTAAAACTAAGTTATCCGGTAAGGACCTGGTTCCGTTGGAGTTGGCGGATAATCTTGTTAATGTAGCTGAAACTCCCGAACAGATTGCGGAAGTCAGGCATTACCTTAAAACTATGATTTACGCCAAAGAAGCGGAGCGCGGAGGTTTTCTTTCCGCATTAGATAACTTAAATGCCCGTATCTTTAAGCCCCAGGTTACAGTTCCTAAGGATAAATTACTCTCTCAGGCAAAAAAATTACTGGCTAAGATCGATGCTACTAAAGATAAAGGGTCTCTTCAGAAGGTATATTTTGATCTGGGGAATATTTATCTGCAATTATCGCAGCTTCCTGTTGCTGAAGAGATGTTTTTGAAGGCAGTTGAAATAGACCCTGAAACAAACCTTGCGGTAAAATCGGTCTTTAACCTTGCCTGGGGTTACAAATCTGCGGGAGAGCATAAAAAAGCCGTAGAGTATTTCGATAAATTAATAAAACGGCATGCTGAAATGAAGATACGTATTAATAGCGAGTTCCAGATCGCCGATGTTATGTATAAAGAAGGGGATTATCTCAAGGCCAGGGATATGTACAGCGACCTGAATAAAAAATACCCGGAATTTGATCTTGCCGATTTAGCATTATATGAAGCCGGATATATCTCTTATTATAATCTTAATGATCAGGATGCCGCGTTAAAATATTTCAAAGAATTGGAAGATAAATCGCCTAAGTCAAGGATAGTTCAGCATATGGTTAAAGAGGTAAGGCCTAATGTTTCAGCGAGCGCCCGTGAAGCCGGGTTTAAGCTTTTAGAAGAAAAGAAATATCCAGAGGCGATTGAGAAGTTTAAGGAAGCAATAGAGATTAATTCAGCCGATGGTCAATCCTACGGAGGTTTAGGGCTGGGGAATTACTGGCTTGAGGATAAGCCAAAGGCGGTTGAGAATATAAATAAAGCGGTTGAGATAGCCGATGACGAGGCTACAGCTATAAACGCGATGTTTGTTTATATCAACACTGAATACCTTGAAGAAGCGATAAGGGTGGGGGAGGAATATCTGGCCAAAAAGGTGACAGTCAAAAGGCCGGAGTTTTATTATAATCTCGGCTATGCCTATGCTTTAAGCGCCAAGCTTAATGAAGCTACCACATATTTCAATGCGACCATAAGGCTTAATTCCGATTTTGTTTTTGCGTATAATAACTTAGGTTGTGCTTTGTGGGGAGTGGGTAAATATTCTGAAGCAATTAGAAAGTTCCAGGAGGCAACAGATAGAAACCCGAGCTACGCGGACGCATATTTTAACAGCGGGATAGCCTATTTCTTTCTTAGCCGTTACGATGAAGCTTATAATAAATTTCAGCTTACTTTGGACGTTAATCCGGATTTTTTAGAAGCAAGAACGTATTTAGAGAAGATACAAAGTATTCTTAGGTATAGTCCCTGACGGAATTCTGCCTTTTATCTATAACAAAAACGCTTCCATCCTCGGCTTTAGCTTTCTTTTTTACTTCCGCCGCAATATTAGTAACTTCCCCGTAACTCAGTATTTCTCTGTGAGCGTTTGTTACCCCGGCTAACGATATCGTCATAATCGGGAATTTCTTAA
>JAKQSG010000064.1 GCA_029563245.1 Candidatus Omnitrophota bacterium | reverse complement strand
ACAAATCCAAGGTCGCGCAGGACTTTGGTATAAAATCGGGCGTAGAGCAGATGCATGATGGCGTGTTCGACGCCGCCGATGTATTGATCAACGGGCATCCAGTAAGATACCTCTTTTTTATCAAAGGGGGCCTCTTTGCATTGAGGAGAACAAAATCTTAAGAAATACCAGGAAGAGTCAAAAAAGGTTGCCATAGTATCCGTCTCTCTTCTGGCCTTCATCCCGCACTTCGGACACTTAACCTCTACAAATTCTTTCACCTTTGCCAACGGGCTGCCCCCTTCTCCGGTAAAAGGTGCATCCTTAGGGAGCTCAACGGGCAGGTCTTGATACGGCACAGGGACGACCCCACATTTATCACAATATATAATTGGAATAGGACTTCCCCAATAACGCTGGCGAGAAATTAACCAATCGCGCAAGCGCCAATTAGTCTTAATACGGCCAATCCCTTCCTCCTCCATCCACGCTGATATTTTATTCTTTGCCTCTAGATTTGAGATACCGTTAAATTTACCGGAGTTAATCTGTATACCCTCACCTTCAAAAGCCTCTTGCATAGTTGCTTCATCCAGATTGCGGTCAAGAGGCTTAATAACTAGACGCATAGGCAAACCATGTTCTTTAGCAAAAATAAAGTCGCGCTGGTCATGGGTAGGGACAGCCATTATTGCCCCGGTTCCATATTCCATCAGTACATAATCCGCAATCCAAATCGGAATTACCTCATTATTTACCGGATTAACGGCATAGCTTCCAGTAAAAACACCCTCTTTCTTTAGGTCTGAAGATGCGCGGACGATTTTACTCTTTTTGGAAACCTTATCGATGAATTCCAGCGCCTCTTTTTCATGCGGCTTACCGCGGATAAAATCCCTTACCGCCGGATGCTCACACGCCAAAACAATATATGTTACCCCAAATACAGTATCCGGACGGGTTGTAAAAACCGGTATAACCGTATCAGAACCTTTGAGCTTAAAATATATCTCCACTCCCTGGCTCTTGCCTATCCAGTTTTCCTGCATGCTTAAAACCCGCCCTGGCCAGTTCTTCAGCAATTTTAAATCTTCTAAGAGCCTTTCCTTGTATTCCGTAATCTTTAAATACCACTGCTCCAAGTCTTTTTGCTCTACCTTGGCATGGCACCTCCAGCATCCGCCATCAATTACTTCTTCATTGGCCAAAGTTGTTGAACATTCCGGGCACCAATTTACGGCAGATGCCCTCCTGTAGGCCAACCCGCGTTCAAACATCTTGAGGAATATCCATTGGTTCCACTTATAATAGCTGCTATCGCAAGTAGAGAGCTCCCTGCCCCAGTCATAAGAAAAACCCATCTTCTTTAACTCTACCTCCATATCCTTGATGCACTTATGAGTCCAGGTATCAGGCTTAGTCTTATTCTTAATTGCCGCATTCTCCGCAGGCTGGCCAAAGGCATCAAAACCCATCGGATGCAAAACACTGTACCCCTGCAGCATCTTAAGGCGCGCAGCCACATCTCCGATGGTATAATTACGCACGTGGCCCATATGTATTTTACCTGAAGGATACGGAAACATCTCTAAGAGGTAGTATTTCTTATCATTTGAACGCGGAGAGGCCTTTAAAAGCCCCTTTTTATCCCAAGCTCTCTGCCACTTTTCTTCAATTTCTTTAAAATCGTAGAACATAATTATCCTGCCTTGATTAATCTCCTCACCAATTCTAAATTAATTTTATCGCTTAAAGGGCTATCCTTAGGAGTCTCTAAAATCATTGGTATTTTTTTAAGCTTAGGGTGGTTAATAATCCTCTTCATCCCCTCTAGGCCTATGCTCCCTTTACCTATATGATAATGCCGGTCATGATGCGAGGCTAAATTACCGTAAGCATCGTTTAGATGAATAAGCTTAATTAATCCCATACCCATCAACCCATCAATCTCATCAAGCATAGAAGATAGGCCTTCTTTGGTGCTTATGTCATAACCTGCCAGGTATGCATGCGCAGTATCAAGGCATAGGCCTACGCGTGATTTATCCTTTATACCGGCAACGATTTTACTTTGATGCTCAAATTTATAACCTAGCCATGACCCGCTTCCCGAGGTATTCTCAAGTAATATGCCTACCTTAAGCCCTTTGGTTTCATCCAGTATCTTATTCAAGGCATTAATAAGCCTGGTAATACCCTCCTCCTCAGAGGTCTCCCTGTGGCTTCCCATATGGGTCACGATATAATCCGCCTTTAGCCTTGAGGCCTCTAGGATATCTTTAATATAGGCTTGAATCGAACCTTTATAAAGCCTGACATTTGGAGAAGCAAGATTAATTAAGTAGGATACGTGGATAAAAACCGGATTGATCTTAAGCTTATTACGCCGGGCCTTAAATTCCTCAATATCCTTTATGTCTAATGGTTTACCATTCCACTGCTGGGGATTGCGGGCAAAAATTTGCATGGTTTGACAGCCTAAATCATGCGCGCGGTTAAGCGATTCGTAGATTTTACCTGCCCCTGAGACATGTACGCCTATGGTCATAGCTTATAGATTATACTCCGCCTTCTAAATAGCGTCAAGGTTATAGTTGACAATGCCCTGGGGCGATGTTATATTTATAGCCGCTAATCTTATAAATTTTAATGGGGCTGTAGCTCAGCTGGGAGAGCACTTGCATGGCATGCAAGGGGTCAGGGGTTCGATCCCCCTCAGCTCCACCAAGAGTGATAGGGTGCTGCTTCAAGGACAGGACGGAAGGTACCTTCCGTCGAAAAATTGAGGCGGCGCTCTTTTAAAATACAGTTCGAACCAATCTTTTTCAGAAATTCTTTCTGGGATTCTAAATTT
>JAKQSG010000132.1 GCA_029563245.1 Candidatus Omnitrophota bacterium | reverse complement strand
ATTCCTAATAAGCCCAGGGTTGCTTTTGAGGTTTGGGATGTTCCTCCTGTTGACTGGCCAAAAGAGCTATCTAAGGAATTTTCCGATTCCCTGAGTGACCCTTTTGGCTGGGCGGAAAAATGCATTAAAGATTATAAGGCTGAGCTTATTTGCCTCAGGCTTCAGGGGGCGCATCCGGATTATCAGGATAAAAGCCCACAGGAAGAAGCTGTTTTTATTAAGGAGTTTATCCGTAGGGTTAATTTGCCCTTAATTATCTTGGGCTGCGGGGATGATGCAAAAGATAGCTTGCTTTTACCGGCGTGTTCTGAGGCTGCCCGGGGGGAGCGTTGTTTGATCGGTAACGCTACCCAGGATAATTATAAATCTATTGCCGCCAGCGCTATGGCTGATGGCCATAGTATTATCGCGGAATCTCCAATAGATGTTAATATCGCCAAACAGCTGAATATTCTTATTTGCGATACTGGCCTTCCTTTAGAGAGAATCGTGATTGACCCTACTATAGGCGCCTTAGGTTATGGTTTAGAGTATGCTTATTCTATTATGGAGCGGGCGCGCCTGGCAGCTTTATCCGGGGATAAGACTCTTGCCAGCCCTTTTATTTGTTTTGTGGGGAAGGAGGCCTGGAGGGCAAAAGAAGCAAAATCAGGAGAGCCTAACCAGGGGGCAATGTGGGAGGCACTAACGGCAACTTCTTTGATTCAGGCAGGAGCTGATCTACTGGTTATGCGTCATCCTACTGCCGCAGAGAAGGTCAAAAAGTTTATCGACAAGTTGTTTTATAAAAAGCAATAACAAGGGGATAATATGCTTATAGTTGGTGAGTTGATTAACGGAATGTATGCGAACATAGGAAAGGCTATAGCCGGCAGGGATAAAAAGGCTATTCAAGATTGTGCGTTAAGCCAGGTTAAATCCGGCGCTGATGCCCTGGATGTAAATTGCGGGCCTGCCTCAAGGGATCCGGTTGCAGATATACAGTGGCTTATTGAATCTATCCAGGAGGTAACCGACAAAACAATATGCGTTGATTCCAGTAAGCCAAAGGTAATAGAATCGGGCCTTAAAACGGTTAAGGGTAGGGCTATCCTTAATTCTACGACCGCTGACTTGGATAAAATGGATATCCTTGTGCCTTTAGCAAAACAGTATAAGGCGAAGCTTATCGGCTTGACTATAAGCGCAAAAGGTATCCCTCAGAACAAAGACCAGCGTTTGGAATTGGCTGCTCAGATTGTATCATATTGTGCGGAAAAAGAATTTCCCATTGAGGACCTTTATCTTGACCCTATAGCCATGCCGGTTAACGTAGCCCAATCTCAGCAGAAGGAGATCCTGGAGGCTATCCATGAATTTAAGATAATCTCTGACCCTTCTCCTAAGACTATTTTGGGCTTAAGTAACGTCTCTCAAGGTTCTTCCCAGCGCTCTTTAATAAACCGCACCTTTTTGACTATGGCCCTGGGCTTTGGGCTTGATGCGGCGATCTTGGATCCCTTAGACAGCTTATTGATGGATGCGGCGATTACCTCAGACCTGATTTTAAATAAGAATATATATTGCGATAAGTTCCTAGAGGCGTATAGAAAGAAATAGAATGTTTAAAAACAGGGTTTGGAAGGATATATTCAGGCTGCATGGCTTCAGGGCAAGTTTCAAGTTTGCCTTAAGGGGCATAATTTACCTATTCCTGTATCATCGTAATATGAGGGTAATATTCCTTCTGGGCGTAGCGGCAATGCTTTTAGGCTTTTATTTAAACCTCAAGGGGATTGAATTAATCGCCCTTTCCATAGCTATAACTTTAGTATTTATGGCGGAGATTTTCAATACGGCGGTTGAGATGATGATGGATGCTATAGCTGAGAAGTATAATACCAAGGTACGCTTGGTTAAAGATATTGCCGCGGGGATTGTGCTTATTGCCTGTTTAAATGCCTCAGTGATAGGTTACGGCCTTTTCGTAAGAAAACTTTTTCGTTAGGATACCTCTTTTTATATTGCATTGTTTTCTCTCTCGTTGTATAATACATCAAATTTTAAACCTTTTGGGCGGCGTAGCTCAGCCTGATAGAGCACTCGGCTCATACCCGATCGGTCACTGGTTTAAATCCAGTCGCCGCCACTTTATTTTCAGGCAAGATTGG
>JAKQSG010000120.1 GCA_029563245.1 Candidatus Omnitrophota bacterium | reverse complement strand
GTAAGTGCCTGCGGAAGCTTAAGGGAAGAATTAAAGCCTTTGGATTTTGTAGTTGTGGATCAGTTTGTGGACAGGACTAACTATTCGCGGGATATGTCCTTTTTTACCAAAGGGATAGTTGCACACATTGAATTCTCCCATCCGGTTTGCTCTTCTTTATCCAAGGTGATTTATGAAGCAGGCAAAGGGCTTAATCTCAGCATACACCCTAAGGGTACCTATATTAATATGGAGGGTCCGGCATTCTCTACTTTAGCAGAATCGAATTTATACCGTAGTTTAGGGATGGATATTATCGGTATGACCAACCTTGCCGAGGCAAAGCTGGCACGGGAAGCAGAGATATGCTATGCAACCCCTGCATCCATTACCGATTATGACTGTTGGCACCCTCAGCATGCCTCAGTCACGGTTGACCTGATAATAAGTAATAAATAAAAATACCGAAAATGCCAAGAAGGTCCTGGAGGCGGTTATAAGAAGTATTCCTGAGGAGGATTGCCTTCAGTGTTGTCATGCGTTAAAATACGCCATTCTTACGGATAAAAGAGCAATTTCTCATAAAATAAAGAAAGATTTAGATATCTTGATAGGAAAATATGTCAAATAGCCCTGAATATAAGAATACATTAAATCTTCCAAAGACTGATTTTCCGATGAAGGCGGATCTGCCTAGGCGCGAGCCGGATATCTTGAAAGCGTGGCAGGAAAAGGATCTTTACGGTCTAATCCGCAAAAACCTTAAAGGAAGGCCTAAATTTGTTTTGCATGATGGGCCTCCTTATGCTAATGGCGATATACATATAGGGCACGCATTAAATAAAACCTTAAAAGATATAGTTATTAAATATAAAACTATGCGCGGGTTTGATTCACCTTATGTCCCGGGATGGGATTGCCACGGCCTGCCTATCGAGCATCAGCTTTTTAAGGAATTAAAAATACGCAAGCATCAGATACCGCAGCAGGAGTTCAGGAGGAAAGCGCATGATTATGCCTTAAGCTACGTTGCCAAGCAGAGGGAGCAATTCAGGCGGCTGGGGGTATTGGCAGAATGGGAAAAACCTTATCTTACTTTAGCTTCAGATTATGAAGAATCCATACTTAAGGCCTTTAATCAATTAATAAAGTCGGGTTATATCTACCGCGGGTTGAAACCGGTTAATTGGTGTTTTAGGTGCGAGACTGCCTTAGCCGAGGCTGAAGTGGAATATGATAACCATGCCTCTCCATCGATATTCGTAAAATTTAAGATTACTCAATCAGATGATTTTGCGGATACATCCCTGGTAATTTGGACTACTACCCCGTGGACATTACTGGCTAATGTGGCGATGGCAGTGCATAAAGATTTTGTTTATTCCCGCGTCAAGACGGATCAGGGGGATTTAATTATCGCTAAGGATTTATTGAATGATGTTTTAGGAAAAATCGGGATTGATAAATTTACAGAGATAAGAGAATTAAAGGGGAAAGAGCTCGAAGGTTTAACTTACGTTCATCCCTTTGGCTTAAGAAACGGGTGTGTAGTCTTGGCAGATTATGTATCTGGCGAAGAAGGCAGCGGCCTTGTCCATATTGCTCCGGGGCATGGCAGCGAGGATTATCTTGTCGGCATAAAATATAAACTTGAAGTCATTATGCCGGTTGATAACAAGGGTAATTTTGATTCCAGCACAGGGGAGTTTAAGGGTTTAAACTGCCTTGAGGCAAATAAACTGATCTTAGATAAATTGGAGAAAGTAGAAGCGCTTTTATATAATTCGCAGATTCAGCACTCTTATCCTTATTGCTGGCGATGCAAGAGCCCGATAATCTTTCGCGCAACTAAACAATGGTTTTTAAATCTTGAGCATGAGGGTTTAAGGGGAAGGCTTAAGGATGTTATCAGGCAGAGAGTTGACTGGATACCCTCAAGCGGGATGGAGAGGATATTAGGCATGGTCTCCTTAAGGCCTGATTGGTGCCTTTCCCGTCAAAGGTATTGGGGGGTTCCTATCCCGGCGTTGGTATGTAATGATTGCCACGAAGAATTTTTAATCCCGCAGGTGACTGAGAAATTAATAGAATTCTGCCGTCAGGAAGGATGCGATTCTTGGTTTTTGCGGGATTTAAAGGATTTTATCCCTCAGGGTTTCTCCTGCCCGCACTGCAGGGGGGGGAGTTTTTCCAAGGGCACAGATATCCTGGATGTTTGGTTTGATTCAGGAGTAAGCTGCCAGGCAGTATTAAAAAAGAGGGAGGGGTTGGAATTCCCGGCATCCTTGTACCTGGAAGGTTCGGATCAACACCGGGGATGGTTCCAGTCTTCCCTGATTCCGTCCGTCTGTCTTGAGGATATCCCTCCTTTTAAGGGTGTTTTAACGCACGGTTTTGTTGTTGACGGAGACGGCCGGAAGATGTCTAAGTCACAGGGGAATGTGGTTTCGCCTTTCGATATTATTAAGGATTACGGGGCGGATATTCTAAGGCTATGGGTGGCCTCAAGCGATTATAATGAAGATATAAGGATATCCAAAGAGATACTCTTGCGTCTGGCAGAGGCCTATCGCAAGATAAGGAATACGGCCCGTTTTATTTTAAGCAATCTGTATGATTTTAATCCTGATGAAGATAGTCTTGATGTCGAAGGAATCAAGAAATTAGATAAATGGATATTAGGCAGGCTGGGTAATACCTTAAAATCAGTGGCTGAGGCTTACGATAATTTCCAGTTTCATAAGGCATATAAGGAGATTTATGATTTTTGCAACGAAGAGCTCTCGATGTATTATCTGGATATGGTAAAGGGAAGGTTATATACTTATGCTGCTGATTCCTTCGAAAGGCGCTCTGCCCAGACCGCGATGTATATCACGCTTAATTCTCTGATAAGGGCAATGGCCCCTATTCTTGTCTTCACCTCCGAGGAGATCTGGCAGAATATGCCTAAGGCCTCAAAAGAATCTCTCGTTGATAGCGTTCATCTCTTAAATTGGCCAAAAGAAGATTTTAAAATTGATACCCAGCTAGATTCAATTATCGAGTTGATCCCTGAGGCAGCTAAGGCCTTGGAAGAGATGCGTGCCTGCGGCAGTATTGGAAGCTCCTTTGATGCCCAAATAAATCTGTTGACAAAGGACCAAATCCGTTATAATTTCTTAACAAGTTTAAAGGATGATCTTACGGAGGTTTTTAAGGTCTCATCGGTTAGCGTTGCAAGGCAGGATAGCCTGCCGCCTGATAAGATAAGCAAGGTATGCGCGGATATAGCCTTGGAGGTTAAAAAGGCTCAGGGGAAAAAATGCCCGCGCTGCTGGAATTATAGCGAAACAGTAGGAAAGTCCCAAAGGCACCCTTTGATTTGTATCAAATGCGAAGCTGCTATCAGAGAGGAGAAAGCAAATTGAAAAAGAAATTTACCAAAAAAGAACTGTTAGGGTTTAAGAAAATAATACAGAAGAGGAAAGACGAGATAAATGACGAGATAAAGCATATCTCCGATGATACCTTGAAAAAGTCGCAGAAAGATGCCTCGGGAGATATATCCGGATATACCTATCATATGGCGGATGTGGCTACTGATAATTACGACCGCGAGTTTTCCCTGGGACTTGCCTCTAATGACCGCAAGCTCTTATATGAGCTTGATGATGCCCTAAAGAGGATAGAAGAGGGTAATTATGGA
>JAKQSG010000108.1 GCA_029563245.1 Candidatus Omnitrophota bacterium | reverse complement strand
CTTGTTATTAATAATACTGTATTGAAAAACAGCATCTCACCCGAATGGAGAACAGGCCTTAATTATGCAGGGGCAGCGTTAGTTATAGCAGGTTTAATCCCCTTTGCTTCACAATTGAACAAGATAAGCCCTAATTTTGCTAATGGTTTGGCGGGGACATATTCTGGTTTAAAAACAGTGGTAGTAGATTATACAATAAGACATACATCCAGCACCCTATTCTTTGTGATTGCTCCTTTACATATGGTGGTTGAAGGAACTTCAAAGATCTTCAGGGATTTTGTTCTTCCTTCTGCAAATACCTGGATTGAGAGGACATTTCTCAACTCAACTTTTGCGGCATTCTGGCAAGATAATAGTGGAGTGAAATATGAGGGGGTTTGGGATCCTGCAAATAAAGGATACTTTGGTTCTTTATTGGGATTATTTAGAGTAGGGTATGTGGCAGGATTGTTAGGGGTTAATGAGGATGGTACTCTGAAAGTTAATTCTACGAGCCAAGTAAATTCACCATTTAAATTTGCTAAAGCATTATGGGCAGGCGATGATGGTAATAATATTATGTTCTCATTTATCCTTGCTTTTGGGCACGAACCTTTAGGAAAGATACTTTCTAATATTAGAATTGGAGACTTCGGTAGGAGATTCCGAGCAGTAGGCGAAGGGTTAGAGCAGAGTTTTGGATTAGGTATTATTGGTATGGAAGGAGTAAGGCAAAATATAGCTAAGAGTGGCGTTGATAGAGTGGTGAGCCTTTTGTTAAAAGGTACGACTGAAGAAGTCTTGGTTGAGCAAGTTATTCAAGTAGCAAGTGCGCCTGTATTCGGCATAGTTTCTTCTTTGGTAAGCGGATTTTCCCCTGCCCTGGGGCGTTGGATTATGCAACAGGGATCAGAAATATTTCAAGAAGTTGCTTCTCCTGGAGGGGCAGGATTTCGAAGCAAAGCTAATGAATTTAATAATGTTATTAATTCTAATCCCACGTTTACTTTTACTATAAATTACTCTACACCTTCTGCGCAGAAACAGCAAAGGACTTATACAGTAGCAGACCTAAGAAATAATAACAATAATGTGTTAAATGATCTTGCTGGGCTTCAAGGAGGCGATCAAGTCATTGTTGTCCGCCAGGATGGATTGCGCAGGGTATTTGATGTAACAGATACATCTGATTGGTCGAATTTCTTCTCTGCGCAGTCTCAGGCGATAGACTACGGCGCTCAGTTAGCATCTGGTACAATTACTCCAGCGTATTTAGTAGAGGCAATGCATGGCCAGGATAGAGTTTCAAGGGAAGCTGCGGCAATGGCACTTGTAAATTCCAACTTGATTACTCCTGTGCAGGCAGCGCAGGCTATGCAGCGTACTAGCCATGATTTTACATTTAATTTAGGCCAAAATTCAGACGGTACGCAGGTGACGGTTAGGGCCAGCGAGGTTATGCCTCAGATTGAGCAACGTATAGCTGATGACACTAATTTTGAGGGTCAGGTTAGGGCAGCGGCCATTAATCGAGGCGCTTTACCTCAAGCAATGTTCAACCTGCATATGGATCAGGCAAAGGCTATTCGTACTGGGGATGGCGTCGATTTAGCTAAAGTAGAAAGATCTTCAACTCTTGTGAATAGCTTATTTAGGGATGCAGCCCTACAAAGAGGCTTAGCTCACTATGGCCTTGAGCTTAAGAGCCCGATTCATTGGATACACAATAACAGAGTTATGAATGAGCTTAAGCGTAATTTAATTCATGATAGATACGGTAATATTGACGCTCAGATCCAAGATTATCAGGGCCGTTTAGAGAAGCTGCCTTCGAAGAGTGCTCTTCCCGGGTCAGAGAGGGTAGTAAGATATTATCAGAACGAAATAACGAGATTGCAGGATATTAAAGCAGGTAAACTTGATGCCCGAGAAGAGCTTGTCCGTATGGAG
>JAKQSG010000097.1 GCA_029563245.1 Candidatus Omnitrophota bacterium | reverse complement strand
AGAAATGGCATGCCCCCGAGAGCCTGCCCGGGCAGTACGACCAATACGATGCACATAGTTTTCTGCATCTTCCGGAAGGTCATAATTTATAACCAGCTCTATACCCGTTACATCAATACCTCTTGCGGCAATATCAGTAGCGACAAGGACCTTGTACCTGCCTGATTTAAATCCATCCAGTGCTTCACGACGCTGGGATAAGCTACGGTTAGAATGCATCTCAGCGGAAGTATATCCCATATTACGGATTGCGATCATAATTTTACGCGCATTATGTTTAGTACGGGAAAACAAAAGGACCGAACCATGGTACTGAGCAAGAACCTTGCCTAAAAGCTTAAGCTTGGCCTCCTTTTTAATAATAAATAATTCCTGAGTTACATGTTCCGCGGTAGTCCCTGAAGGAGCAATCTCAACAGAGACAGGCAATTTCATATATTTAGCGGCAATTGCCATAATCTCTTTAGGCATTGTAGCTGAAAACAACATAGTCTGCCTGTCTTTAGGAAGAAACTTGAGAATCTTTGTTATCTGCGGTTCAAAACCCATATCCAGCATACGATCGGCTTCGTCAAGAACAAGCATGCTAACATTGTTAGGAAGAAAATTCCATTGCCCCATATGGTCAATTAGTCTTCCGGGCGTAGCGATGACAATACGTGGGTCTTTACGCAAGGCCTGGGTCTGGGCTAACATCGGGGCGCCTCCAATTAAACAGGCTGTTTTTATCCCGAAAACACCGGCTATACCCTTAACCGCATCATCAATCTGAATGGCTAACTCACGAGTAGGTGCAAGCACTAAGCCTACTCCGCTTCGCTGTACTAACCTCTGAACCATGGGGATAGCAAAGGCATGGGTTTTACCTGTGCCCGTCTGCGCAATGCCGATAACATCCTTGCCCTCAATGGCAAGTGGAATTGCCTTAAACTGAATCGGGGTAGGCTCTCTGAAGTGAATCTTCTCTAATGTTTCTAATATTTTCGGAGCAATCCCTAAACCGAAGAAACTGGCAGAATTACTATCTTTTTTAGTATTCATAAATGAAAAAACCGCAAGGTTAGTTACCTGCCCTTTACGGCTCCTAAGTTGCCTAATCTTTATTTTCGTTTAAGTCTACCATTTTCTAAGATTTTGTCAATTGTAATATTGAATGAATCTACCAGCGGAAATGAAGATAAATCCTCCCCCAGCCTTTATCCGTCTTCTCAAGTCGCGAATAAAGCCTACGGATATCCTTCTTGTTCAGGAAATTCAAGATCCGTTTCTTGACACCATCAGCTGCATCGCCATAAGCAATCTCCACAAGCCTGGCATGATTATCTACGGCTTTCCGGATAATCGCTAAGAGTTTTTCTTCCATATCCGAAACCGCAGGATAGACATTTAACTTAAGTTTCATTGCTTATCAAAATATCTAATCCGTATCGTTTTTTCATATAACTGAGGGTACGCCTTCCGCCTTTATACCTTCCTGGCCGCCTTATAACCGGGATCAAAAGAGCTTTAGACTTTTCCTTCTCCTCAATGCTATTCTTTCTGGCCATGGCCCTTGCCTTAGCCTTAGAATCGGCCTTTAGCTCCTCTCTTCTCTTCAATTCGTTTTTACGCTGGGCTTTGGTTTTAGGGCATGCCTCATTAACATCTATCATCCTGCCCATAAACTTCTTTCCATTCAGAGAAGATATAGCATCAAGCGCTTGCCTCTCATCAGGCATTTCCACAAAACCAAAGCCTCGTGATTTAAACCCATTTTTCTCTTTACGCATAACGATCACCGCAGAAGTAACATCCCCGAAAGCCTCAAACATAGCTTTTAGGTCTGCCTCCGTTGTAGTAAAAGATAAATTTCCCACGAATATATTCATAATTGATTCTAACTTTAAAGGCAGAAAATAATTATATTCGCAATAAAATAAAGAATCCCTACAAATAGTTCCTTAAGGCTGGATGACTGGATAAAACGCATTACACCCGAAGCTACTAAAAACGACGATCCCAATAGCGCTAGTATCTGATAACTTGCCATTTTAATCATATTAATAAGGCTCCTTGTAAATTGAGTTAAGGCTTATTAAAAAATCATCTTCACACAAAAACACTCGATAAATCTTACTAACCGTGGCAACAACCTTTTAGTACGCTTTTATCCTTTATAAATAACAATGGAAAAACAATATCGCTGAAACAACACGGCAGCCAAACCGCAATAAACAAGAATATGAATATGCCAAAATACGAAACTGCCTGAGCGGTATCGGCAGCCATAAGCATATGAAAAAGCGATGCCCATGTGCTTACAAGAACATGGGCGGCATGAGGAAATTTAGTAAAAGGCCTTCTGTAGGCAATCAGAATAGAAATAATTGCAACGGGATTTACAAGCCACCACTTTTCAATGAAGCCGACATGTACATGCCTGTGGGGCATATTAAGGAGTATCTCTCCCCAGAAAGGAATTAAAGAATCGCTTAACGTTCCAATGGTTACAGAACCTAAATAACCGATGGCTATAACCTTCAAAAACATTTTTATTCCTGGTTTTTCATTTAAAAGATACATCCTGTAAAGCGAAGTTGTTACAAAAGCACTTAAGCCTATATGAAGTGGATGAAATACATAAAATAAATTATAGGCTACCTCATGCGGTATGTTGCGTAAAGAAAACATTAGGATTATCCCGGTTAAAGCGCCAAAAAGCGTAAATGGCGCATGTTCCTTTAATTCATGCATTACCTTCTCAAACATCTTATCCCTCCTTAAAGTACAACACTATTTACATAGCTAACTAAATAAAAATCCCTTTTAATGAAGCAATAATCCGGCAATGACGATTCTCATCATCAACTAACCCAAAAAACCCTTTTTAAATCTTGGCTCTTTGCCAGCAAGACACTTCTTGAATAAACCTTTATCATAGCTGCCTCGATAGCTTCCATCTGCTCCAAATATTTCCCAAAATCTTCCTTATTGAGCATTTCTACACCCCTATGACAAATTAAAGATAATCTTTTCAACCGTTGCCTTATACAAAGTAAACTCTGACCTGCCCCTTACGCGGCCCGGCAAGAATACCTAAAGCTTTCATTATTGCCGCCTCCCACGTGCTTAAAAAATACTATTGAACACGTATTAAATCCAACATACTCTTTCTCTTAATCTTATCGGACTGCTCGATAATTTCATACAGCACTCCGCTGGCAACTTCATGCTCAGGAAAAAACAGCCATTTAGCAGTAATACTAATGCTAGCCTCATCTTTT
>JAKQSG010000085.1 GCA_029563245.1 Candidatus Omnitrophota bacterium | reverse complement strand
AAAAATATGTATCCTGAAATTTGTTCTATAGGACCTTTAGTTATTTATTCATACGGGGCTATGCTTGTGTTGGCTTTCCTTGTTGCCGTCTCATTGGCTTGTGGGGAGGCGAAGAGGCAGGGGGTTGACCCTGATTTTATCTTTAACCTAAATTTTATTGTTTTCTTGTCTGGGATTATTGGTTCAAGGATTTTTTTTGTAGCGGAAAATTTAAACTATTACCTGAAGGATCCCCTGGAGATAATTATGCTCTCTCGCGGAGGGATGTCCTGGTTTGGCGGGTTATTCTTAGGTTTGATCTCAGGGTTAATTTACCTGAAGATGAAAGGGCAGGCTATATACCGGATTCTGGATTTAGTGGCTCCCTTTTTAGCCTTAGCTCAATCCTTGGGCAGGTTGGGTTGTTTTTTTAACGGATGTTGTTTTGGCAGGGAGTCAGTTTATGGGGTTTATTTTCCGGTTCACGGGTTAGTATTGATTCCCACACAGCTTTATTCTTCGTTTGTGCTCCTTTTAATATTTATTATCTTAAGGTTCATCCAACTGCGCCCACACCGGCTGGGTCAGGTATTCTATGCTTACTTGTTTCTTTATTCGATTAAGAGGTTCTTCATAGAGTTTCTCCGTGCGGATAATAAGCTCATCATTTTTGGCCTCACCTTATTTCAGCTTATCAGTATAGCCATATTTATAATCGCAGTTCTCAAACTGATAAATAGGGACAGCGACCATTTTCCTAAGAAGCAGAGATAGATTAGAAAATGGTCGCTGTCCCTGATTAAATAATGAAAGAATATAGTTTTGTAGTTTCTTCTGAAGAAGCAGGGATAAGACTGGATATACTCCTCAGTAATTTTTGCAAGAATAAAAAACTGGGGGTCTCGCGTACATTGATTAAGTCCATTATTTTAAAGGGTTTAGTCTCTGTCGGCGGGGTAGTTGCTCTTACTGCACATTACAAGGTAAAGCCACAGGAGGAAGTTAGCTTTAGTATTGAGGATAAGGTGCCCCTAGAGATAAAGGCTGAGCCGATAGAATTTGATATTGTTTATGATGATAGCGACCTGGCGGTAATAAATAAGCCTTCGGGGCTGGTGGTCCATCCTGCCCCGGGCAATTACGAGCATACGCTGGTAAATGCATTAAAGAATGTATTCAGGGAATTATCCGATATCAATCCTGCCCGGCCCGGGATTGTGCACCGCCTGGATAAGGAAACCTCAGGGCTTTTGATTATTGCCAAAAATAACTTTAGCCATTTAGGCCTTACCAGACAGTTTACCGAGCACACCATTAAAAAAGAGTATATTGCTATTGTTAAGGGAAGTATGGAATTCGATGAAGGAGTGGTAGAGGCCCCGATTTCCAGGCATTTATATAAGAGGAAGAATATGGCGGTTAGCTTCTCGCAGAAGGCTAAGGAGGCTAAGACTTATTACCGTACCCTAAAGCGATTTAAGGATTATAGTTTGATAGAACTGCATCCTTTCACCGGAAGGACCCACCAATTAAGGGTTCATCTGGATTTTATCGGCCACCCTATATTGGGGGATGAAAAATACGGAAAGAATAATAAATTCAGCCGTCTTGCCCTGCATGCTAAGAGGCTT